>JAHLFN010000069.1 GCA_018883725.1 Candidatus Fusobacterium pullicola
ATTAAATATTGTCTCAGATAGACTTTCTAGCTATACAATACCAACTAAAGTTGTTTTTAATGAATCTAAACATATCAAGGTTCAATCATGGTATGATGATATTACGAATAATTTAATAGAAAGTTTCTTTAAAAGATTTAAACATAAGTATAAAACTTGTCATGGCTTTAAATCTGAAGCATCAGTTCAAGCGCTTTTACAAGGTTTCTTTTTCTTTTATAACTATATTATTCCACATAGTAGTTTAAACGGAGAAACACCTGCAAGATTAGTTGGAGTGTCATACTCAGAACTTCAAAGAAGTAACTTATTATTATTTTAAAAATTAAAAAGAATATTTTTTTGAGCATAGACATCTATGCTTTTTTGTGCTATTCTTTTTAGAGATAAAATATTTTTTAAATCATTCTAAATACCTTTTCATATTTTCTTGAGCTAGTTTTCATTTTAAATTAACAGATTTTTCTTGATATTAGTTTACTTTATTTTTTTTATTTTGTCCATAGCTAGACTATTAAATTTTTATATATTTTCGATTTTTATTAAATCTAACTCTATTTCGAGAACTCTCGAAATAGAAAATAGTATAGCTTTATATTCCACTCTGATTAAATATAAAGAAAGAATAGATTTTAGTGTCATAGATGGAGCTAGAACAGATTTACATTCCACTCTGATTAAATATAAAGTGGTGAAATAAGATCGAATTTAGATCTTTGTAAAAGATTTACATTCCACTCTGATTAAATATAAAGGGTATAAAAAGTTGTAATAATGAGAAAGCTACCTATGAATTTACATTCCACTCTGATTAAATATAAAGTTTGATCTACAACAGCTTTTTGATAGCATGACAACATCTATTTACATTCCACTCTGATTAAATATAAAGTTATAGCCAAGCATAGTTGCTGTTTTAGTTTTACCTGTATTTACATTCCACTCTGATTAAATATAAAGGAACTATGACTTGAATCTTGATTTTTTTTATAGTACATTTACATTCCACTCTGATTAAATATAAAGCCATTATTCCTATTTTTTCTAACTTTTCTTTTTCTTTGATTTACATTCCACTCTGATTAAATATAAAGCGACCAGAAATTACCAAGACCTAAAGGACTTGGTTATATTTACATTCCACTCTGATTAAATATAAAGACGTTTTCTATTTATCCTTTAGTTTTCTATTTATCCTTTATTTTATAATACATTATCTACTTAATTTTGTCTATCCCTAATTTTTTTATTCAACTTTTCTATTTATTTTTTATTTATTTTGAATAAACTCCTATTTTTTCTATATTTCCCTTCATTGTCGAACCCCACTATTTTTAGCATTATCATATATAGACAAAAAAACTATCCAACGAATTGGATAGTTAAAACAGATATGGTAGAAATAGACTCCATATAGATATTGATATAACTGACATAACAGTACTGAAAACAACTACTTTACTAGCAAAAATATAATCACCATCAAATTTTGCAGCAAGTATAGCCGTTGTACTTCCTGCTGGCATTCCACTTAATAACACAACTATTCCTGTACTCATATAATCCAAACCAAATATATAGCAAACTACTAAAGCACTTAAAGGAATAAGAAATAGTCTAATCATTGTATATTTTACTAATAACCAAGAAAAAATTGAACTTAAATTATCGATCTCTCCTAACATAGTTCCTATCAATATCATCGATACACTTAAAGTACAATTTCCAATAGTCTTTATAGTATACTCAATAGGAGTTGGAAATTTTATAGGTAAAACCATATATATCAATCCTATATACACAGCTATAATACATGGATGTAAGGCAACTCTTTTAAAAACTTTCATTGGGCTCTCTGCCCTAGTAAAACAAGATATTCCAGCTGACCAAATAACTATTCTTTGAGGTATCATAGCTACAGACGCATACATTACACCCTCTACTCCATATATGCTCTCTATTATTGGTAATCCTAAAAAAGCAGCATTTGAACAAACAGTAGCATATTGTAAAACTTTTTTCTTTCTTTCCTCTACATTATTATATAGTTTCTTACTATAAAATAGACATATTACTTGAGCTAAACAAGCAAAATGAAGTACAAGTAAAAATTTTATAAATATTTCTAAATTAAATTTCATATTAAATGAACTTATAATATTGGCTGGTAAAAAAATATAGATTAATAAATCTGTTAATACACCTTTATTTTCTGGTTTAATTATTCCACGTTTACTTGTAATAGTTCCTATTGCTATTAGTATAAATAATATACACTGTAAATTCAAAATTCTGCTAATATCCACTATCTTCCTCCCATTAATATTTAATAAAAGGTATGATAAAATTTATCATACCTTCCTTAAACTATATAATAATTTTTGAAAAAAATCAATAAAATACAAGATTTTTTCATTCCTAATATGGAAAAAGAGGATAAGTAAAAAACTTACCCTCTTAATTATTAAATTAATAAACTTTATTATATAATTTTTCTATATCTTCTAAAGTTACAGCTTTTGGATTTCCTCCTGTGCATACATCAGCTAATGCATCTTTAGATAGTTTAGGTAATCCCTCTTTTGGGATATTTAATTCCCTCAAATTTTGAGGAATTCCAACATCAATAGCAAGTTTTTTTACTGCATCTACTGCTGCTTGTGCTGCTCTTTCTTTACTCATTCCAGTTGTATCTACTCCCATAGCTTTTGCTATATCTCCATACTTATCTATACATGCTGACATATTAAACTCCATTACTGTTGGTAAAAGTAATGCATTTGCTACTCCATGAGGAATATCATATACAGCTCCTAAAGGGTGAGCCATTGAGTGAACTATTCCAAGTCCTACATTAGAAAATCCCATTCCTGCTATATATTGAGCTATACTCATTCCTTCCATATCTTCCAAATTTTTATTAGCTACTGCTCCTCTTAAATGTTTAGCTATTAATTCTACAGCCTTTAACTCAAACATATCTGAAATTATGTGAGCTCCTTTAGTTATATATCCTTCTATTGCATGAGTTAATGCATCCATTCCTGTCGCTGCTATTGTTCTATTAGGCATAGTTAGCATAAGTTCTGCATCAACAATAGCTACTAGTGGAATATCTTTCGGATCTACACACACTATTTTTCTATTCTCATCTTCCAATGTTATTACATAGTTTATTGTTACTTCTGCAGCTGTTCCACAAGTTGTAGGTAAAGCAATTATAGGAACACATTTTGTATGGGTAGGGGCTACACCTTCTAGTGATTTTATATCCTCAAATTCAGGATTATTTTTAGTTATAGCTATAGCTTTAGCTGTATCTATTACAGATCCTCCACCTACTGCTACAATAAAATCTGCTTCTGCCTTATTAAAGGCTACCAATCCATCTTTACAATTTTTTACTGTTGGATTTTGTTTTATATCCACATATATATCATAAGGTATGTTTGCTTCATCTAGAACTTTTTTTACTTTGTCTAGTACTCCACAACTTTCAAGAACTTTATCACTTACAAGCAAAGCTTTTCTATATCCTCTAGCTTTTACCTCAGTTGCTAAATTTTCTCTACTTCCTATTCCAAAATAACTTGTTTCATTTAATATATATCTTGCTACTCCCATTTTCTTTTCCTCCCTACATATTTTAATACTTCCCTATACTTTAGTTATAGTACTTTATTTTTCATTTTTCAAGAGGTTTTTGTATATTTTTTATCTTTTTATTGACATTGCCATTCTACGATAAGTGTGTCTTACTCCTCTAATTGTTTTTCCATATTCAAGAATATTTTCTGGTAAAGACATTCCTATATATCCAGCATCACCTAAATGGTGTAAGTCAGTTCCTGACATTTTACACATAAGAGCTATCTACTTTATTGTAGCTGTATCTGCCCCTTCTTGAGAAGTTCCAATAGCTGTCAAAGTTAATTTTCCAGCCTTATGTGTATGAACTACTAACTCTCTTACATATTCCATTGTTATTCCTGGAACTGTTCCTGGAGCAGGCATTAGAACAATATCAGCTCCTGCTATAATAAACTCATCAATATCTTTTTTAGTAATAATATTTTCTCCTGCTTCACTTAAAATTCCAGCTGCATGCATCTTTCCAGCTACTAAAACAACCTTATCTCCTATATTTTCCTTATATATCTTCAAAGTATCTACAATAGCCTTATTTGTTACACCTATTCCAGGATTTCCAGTCAAGACTATAAAATCTACTCCCATTTCCACAGCTTTTATTGCATTCTCTAATGTTGCCTTACGTCCTGATGAAAGTTGCCAAGTTTCATCTGTTGCCACACTACTCTCTACTCCAACTTCTAGCGGCTCTAAATTTATTCCAACTTTTCTTCCTGTTAATTTTTTTATCTCTCTAATTATTTCCGATTTTTCAACCTTTGGTAGCCCATTTACTTCTGGATTATTTACATCAAATACATTCAAAATTATCATATCAGCTCCCATAGCTGCAACAAATTCAGCATTGCTGATATCTCCCAACATAGGTTGAACTTTACCTATAGTCTCACAAACAATTAATCTTCCTTCACTCGCTGCTATTGCTTTTAAAAACTCCTCTTTACTCATCTTCTCTAGATCACTAGCTGTACAATCCAAATATCTTTTCATATTAAACCTCACTCCTTTGTGAACCTCTCTCACTTAAAATTACTTTGTAATTTTTGAAGTGGGAGCTTCTTCTTGGGAAGTAGTTGCTTTTGTTAGCCAACTATATTTACCAAGCTAACCCCGTAGTTCCTACGGTTCTTTTTAGTTTTAGACTGCTTGTT
>JAHLFN010000070.1 GCA_018883725.1 Candidatus Fusobacterium pullicola
CTATTTTTGCCTTTCCAATTCCCAACTCATAACTGTCCTTATAATAACTATCAATAGAACTAGTATTATATTTTGTAAATCTCTTAATATAATTGTATCTATAATATCTGCAACTATTAAAAATTGTAAAGCTACAAGAATGTACTTGTCCATTCCACCTTTCATTATCTTATCTATTCCTAAGCTAGTTCTATTTTGTAAAAGTAAAAAAACACTTTTAAGAAATCCAAAACAGATGATCCCTATAGATAAAATAGTAAAAAAGAATGAAAGAATATGTAAAAATTCCTTAAACAAAATCATACTATGTTGATATAATTCCATCATTAACTCCTCTATTTTAATTTTATATTTTTCCAAACTTTTTTCAATTCTTTTACAGCCTCTTCATCTTTTAATAAATCTGTTTTTTCATAAGCAGAGATACTTTTATCTATAACCAAATCCCACTCCAAATAATCACAGATACATCTAAATTGTCTACTTATTAAATCATACTCCTCATCATCCAATGTAGCAGCTCCAACAGCTAGAATTCCAATTTGTTTGTATCTTCTTTTTTCTCTAAATCTCTTCATATACATTCTATCTATAACAGCTTTTAATTGTGCTGATACTCCCCACCAATAAACTGGTGTTCCAAAAATTACTACATCTGCTTCATCAAGTTTATCTATCAAAAATTGTCCATCATCATTATGATTTATACATTTTTCATTATTTAAAAGACAGCAATCACAAGCTAAACAACCATTAACCTTATATTTAATTATATCAATAAATTCTATATCAGCTTTTAAATTCTCTTCAATTCCTTTTTCAATAATTTTCAAAGCTGAGAAGGTATTCCCTTTTCTTGGACTTCCATTTAATAACAATACTTTCATTCTCTATGCCTCCATATGTAAAATATTTCTTTCCTATATTTTACTCTTCACTCTCTCATATTCCTTTTATTTAAAAGATATTATTAATTTTTTATTCTATATTCAACTTTACATTTACCATTATTTTTTCTTCAGTCATATTAAAAATATTATCAATAATTCTCATTCTAAAAGTTCCACTTCCCTCTTCAGAAGTTAAACTTTTTTCCGCTATCTCTCCAGCAATTCCCATGAGAACAACTCCAATAGTAGCTCCTTCATAAATATCTTCTCTGTAAGCTCCACAAATTGTTCCTATCAAAGAGGCAGTCATACATCCAGTTCCAGTAACCTTTCTAAGAAGAGGAGTTCCATTTTTTATTTTACAAACTCTCTTTCCATCACTTACAATATCCTCCTTGCCAGTAATAGCTATGACACTCTCTAGCTCTATTGCTAATTCCTTTGCTAAAGATGAACTATTTTCAAACTCTTCTACTGAATCAACACCTTTATTATTTTCATTTTTTATTCCTGCTATTGTTTTTATCTCTGCTAAATTTCCCTTTATAACAGCAAATTTAACATTTGAAATTAATTTTTTCACCAAATTTTCCCTCGAAGCCGAAGCTCCAGCTCCAACTGGATCTAGTATAACTGGTACATTTAATTCATTTGCTAGTTTCCCAGCTTCTATAACCATTTCACACATCTTACTTTCCATTGTTCCAATATTTATTACTAAAGCCGAAGAAAAGGATAGAATCTCTCTTAACTCCTCTTTACAATATGACATTAAAGGTGACCCACCCAATGCTAAAGTGATATTTGCACAATCATTTATTGTAACGCTATTTGTAATATGAAATACAACTGGATTTTTCTCTCTAACTATATTTAAAATCTCTGCTCTCATAATATTTCCTCCCCCTATTATTCAGATTTTTTTTAATCTCTTTTTTAAATTTACTGTTGCCTCTCTGATATTTTCTTTACCTAAAATTTCTGATATAACAGCTATACCATCTGTTCCTGTTTCCATAACCTCTTTCACATTAGATAAGTGTATCCCCCCTATTGCTACATTAGGAATATTTACACTCTTAACTATTCTCTTTAATCCAGCTATTCCCATAGGTTCATTTATATCCTTTTTACTATCTGTATAAAATACAGCTCCTATCCCTAAATAATCAGCTCCGTTTTTCTCTGCTAACTTAGCTTCCTCTACATTTCCAACTGATATTCCTATAATTTTTCTATCTCCTAAAATCTCTCTCGCCCTTGTAAGTTCTTCATCACTCTGTCCAAGATGGACACCATCTGCATCTATAGCTTTAGCTATCTCTACATTGTCATTAATAATTAATGGAATACTGTATTTATCAGTTATGCCTTTTGCCTCTTTAGCAAGCTTTAGAAATTCATCCTCTGAAGCTGTCTTTTCTCTCAACTGTATAATAGTGACTCCTCCTAATATACTTTCCTCTATTGCTTCCAAAATATCTCTTCCTTTCAAAATTCCTCTATCTGTAACTAGATAAAGAGAGTAATCTACATTTTTTTTATTCATAATCAACACCAGCTTTTTTATACAGTTCAATAAAATGTCCTACAGGTCCAACTCCTTCTCCAATTTCAAAAGAGTTTTTTATTGCAAGAGTAATATATTTTTTTGCAATTTCAACAGCCTCTTCTTCAGAATACCCCTTTCCTAATAAAGAGGCTATAGCTGATGAAAGGGTGCATCCTGTCCCATGGGTATTCTTACTCTCTATTCTTTCACTATAGAATTTAACTATTTCGCCATTCTCTAAAAGTAAAATATCTGTACAATTATCCTCTCTATGTCCACCTTTTACTAAAACATTTTTTACACCTAGCTCTTTAATTTTTTTAGCAGCTCTTATCATATCCTCTTCACTCTTTATCTCCATTCCACTCAAAACCTCAGCCTCAGGTATGTTAGGTGTTACAAGAGTTCCTATTTTTAAAAATTTTTTTAAACTCTCAATAGCTTCATCTTTTAATAATTTATATTTACTTTTAGAGATCATCACAGGATCTATTACAATATTTTTTGCTGAATACTTAGCCAATGTTTCTTGAATAACAGTTATTAGTTCACTACTTGATAACATTCCTATCTTTACAGCATCTACATCTATATCCTCGAAAATAACTTCAATCTGCTTTTGAACTATCTCCTTTGATATATCTTCAACTCCAAAAACTCCTAAAGTATTTTGAGCTGTCACTGCTGTAATAACACTCATACCATATACACCTAAAGCACTCATTGTTTTTAAATCTGCTTGTATTCCAGCTCCCCCACAACTATCTGACCCAGCAATTGTTAAAACTTTTTTCATCTTTATTCTCCTCCTAAAACAATTTAATATATAGTTTATAGAATGAAAATAAAAAACCACCTCTTTATAATAAAGAAATGGCATATATACTAAAACACTTGCCACTTCCCTACGCTAGTATTATCTAGAACAGGTTCCAAGGGTATTTCTCAGCCAAATATAGCACCCCTAGTAGCTTTTTATTTATTCTATCATTTTGAAATATATCATATATCTACTTTTATTTCAATATATTTTTTACTTTTAATTTCCTTATGTATGAAAAAAACAACTCTCTCGAGTTGTTAGTTACATATGGAGGCGACGACCAGATTTGAACTGGTGAATGGAGATTTTGCAGACCTCTGCCTTACCGCTTGGCGACGTCGCCATATTTAATTGTTAGTCAGTGGTGCCCAAAGGCGGAATCGAACCACCGACACGGGGATTTTCAGTCCCCTGCTCTACCGACTGAGCTATCTGGGCAAGAATAATGGCGGGAGTGACGAGGGTCGAACTCGCGACCTCATGCGTGACAGGCATGCGCTCTAACCAACTGAGCTACACCCCCATTCATGGTGGTCTCAACAGGACTTGAACCTGTGACCCCCTGCTTGTAAGGCAGGTGCTCTCCCAACTGAGCTATGAGACCATGTTTATTTCTTTACCGTGCTTAGATATAATACCTTATTTTCTTTAATAAATCAATTTAAAATATTTAGAATTATATATAATTATTTTAAAATATAATAAAATAAGTTGATTATCTTTATTTTTCTAAATTTTTATTATTTTTTTATTTAATTAAAAAAGAGAGCTCCTCTCAGATAACTATTATTTAAACTCTAAGTAATAATCATAAGTAAAGCTCTCTTCTTTTTTTATAATATTTATATAATTTTTCTAGTTGAATCTATAATTCTAAAAATAGATTGATGAAAAATACTCTCATATTTATAGGAAATCTTAGCATCCCCTTCATTGTAAGTCTCTCCTGCAGTCCATTTAAATCTCCCATAACTTCAATCAAATAGCTTACAATATCTCTATAAATATTTCTATCACTAGAAGCTCTTACTATCTCCTCAGCAAAAAATATTTTTTCATAGGTTTTTAAATAACTTCTATTATTTACAAAATCTCTAATAGCTTTGTACATATCTATTTTATATTCTAACTCTTTACTCTCTTCATATCCTTTTATAGCTCTTGCTATCTCCTGATACGAATAGCCACTCTCCAAATCAATATCGAGTAGTTTATACCTCTCTATATCCTCACTATTCCCTCTAAAAAATGAGTATGTATAATCGTCTACCTCTAATTCTTGTGCTGTTCTTCTTTTGATTTTTACCAGTATACTTCTAGATTTTATTGTTGGTAAAATATTTAAATTATTATTTAAAAGAATAAAGAAACTCCCTTGATTAGGTTCCTCTATAAGCTTTAGTAAAGCATTACTTGCTTCTTTCTTCATCTTGCTTATATCTTTTATTATAAATATTTTTCTATTTCCCTCATAAGAGCTTGAAGAGGATTTGTAAGTCAGTTCCCTTACTTCATCAACCTTTATTCCATCTGGATTATCTAGTATCTCTAAATCACTATAAAGTAGTTTGTCTATCCTTTTACAAGTACTACACTCTCCACAAAAATTCCCCTCTAATACCTCACAACACAATCCCTTAGCAAAATACAGAGCAAACTCCATAAGTAAGTTCATATCACTTCCATAGAAGAGATAAGTTCCTGAGTTTTTATCCAATTTTAACTCGTTTTTAAAAAATTCTTTTACCTCTTCATTGGAAATTATATCCCTTATCATTATCTTTCTGCCTTCTCTATCTGTCTTAAGACATTTAATTGATCTAAGGCTAAACCAGCTCCTCTAACAACACTTTCTAATGGATTTTCTGCTAATTTAACTGTTAGATTTGTATGTTTTGCTATTAACTCTGGGAAGTTTCTAATTAATGAACCTCCACCTGCCATTATCATACCTTTATCAATTATATCTGAAGCAAGTTCTGGTGGAGTTTGCTCTAGTACATATTTTACACACTCTACTATCTCCATTAAAGAGTCATGTATAGCCTCTCTTACCTCTTCTGAAGTTATCTCTACAGTCTTTGGAAGTCCCATTATCAAATCTCTACCTTTTATTGTCATAACCTCTTCCTCTTCTAAAGGTAGAGCAGTTCCAATCTTTATCTTTATCTCTTCAGCTGTTTTATCTCCTATCAATAGATTATGAGTTTTCTTTACATACTTGATAATATCTGCATCAAAGTTATTTCCAGCCGTTCTAATAGTTTTACTTACAACAGTTCCTCCAAGTGAAATTACAGCTACGTCTGTAGATCCACCACCAATATCTATTATCATATTTCCTTCAGGAACTGATATATCCATTCCAGAACCAAGAGCTGCAGCTCTTGCCTCTTCTATCAAATATGCTCTCTTTGCTCCGGCAGATATGGCTGCTTCAAGTACTGCTCTTTTCTCTACTCCTGTTACATCTATAGGAACACATATCATTATCTCAGGCATGAAAAAACTATATGAACCAAAAACCTTTTTAATAAAATATTTTATCATAGCTTCTGTAACATCATAATCAGCTATAACCCCTTCACTAAGTGGTTTTACAGCTACTATTGTATCTGGTGTCTTACCTAACATCTCTTTAGCTTCATTTCCTACAGCTAATATCTTTCTACTCTCTCTTTCAACTGCTACAACTGATGGTTCATTCAAAACAATTCTTCTATGTTTTTTACTATATACAAGTGTATTTGCAGTTCCTAAATCTATTCCTAAACTTCTATTAAATCCTATATTCGGGAATTTAAACTTCATCTTTCTTCTCCTCCACACACAATTTTACTGCTAACTCTATCAAATCCTCCCTATTTTCTATATAGAATCCAGCTATAAGAGCTTCAAAAGCCGTAGCTTCTCTATATTCTTGTACGGTACAAGATTTTGGGAAAGTCTTTATATTACCATTTTTTGCTCTCTTTCCCAATCTCTGAAATTTCTCCTCTAACATCGGAAAAATCTCTCTATACACTTGACTCTGTTTCTTAGCATTTACACAATTTTTTACTCTTTTATTTAAATTTTGAAGATTTAACCCCTTAGATATCCAATACTTTCTAATATTTAGTTCCCATATTGAATCTCCTAAGTAAGCTAATACAACTCCACTAGTCTCTCTTAAATCTACATTGTCCATGTAGTCTTATCCTTTCCATCTTTTATTTTAATACCCATCTCAGCTAATCTATCTCTTATCTTATCTGACATAGCCCAGTTCTTTTCAGCTCTTGCTTCTCTTCTAAGCTCAAGAATGAACTCTATTAACTCAGAACTCATATTTCCAACAACTGTTTCAAGCTTTAATTTTACTCCTAGAGCTTCTTCCATAACATTAACTATATAGTCTACTGTCTCCTTTACTACTTCAGCTCCCTCAGCATTTATAGGAGTATCCACAGCTTTATTTAACTCTTTAACTAATTCAAATATAGCTCCCAATCCCATAGATGTATTAAAATCTTCATCCATAGCAGATATAAATTTTTCTTTTGCCACTGCTAATTGCTCTTTTAATTCTGAACAAGAGTTTCCATCAGCTTTAACATCTACTAATGCCTCTTTTCCTCTCATTAAAGCATTTTCTATTCTCTCTAGAGAAGTTTTAGCTTGAGTTAACTCATTATCTGAGAAATCTATAGGTTTTCTATAGTGTGAGCTTAATACAAACAGTCTTACAACTCTTCCATCATAATGCTCTAACACATCTCTAAGTAGGAAAAAGTTTCCTAAAGATTTTGACATCTTCTCACCATTTACATTTATATAACCATTATGCATCCAGTATCTTGCATAATCTCCACCACAACCACATTTTGATTGAGCTATCTCATTTTCATGGTGTGGAAATATTAAGTCTTGTCCTCCCCCATGAATATCAAATGTATCTCCCAGATACTTATGAGACATAGCAGAACACTCTATATGCCATCCTGGTCTTCCTTGTCCCCAAGGTGAATTCCAACTTGGTTCTCCCTCTTTAGCCTTTTTCCATAGTGCAAAATCTAATGGTGATTTCTTTATCTCACTTATCTCTATTCTTGCTCCACTTCTTAAATCCTCTATATTCTGATGTGATAACTCTAAATACTTATCCTTATATGACTCTACATCAAAGTACACATCTCCTTGAGATTCATAAGCATGACCTTTTTCAATTAAAGATTTTATTATCTTTATCATTCCACCAATATGCTCTGTAGCCTTAGGTCTTATCATACCTTCTTCTTTTAAATTTACCTTTGCTGTATCTTCAAAGTAGGCATTGATATATTTTGTAGCTACCTCTTCACAAGTTATTCCCTCTTCATTAGCTCTCTTTATTATCTTATCATCAACATCTGTAAAGTTTTGTACATAAGTTACTTTATATCCTCTAAATTCAAAGTATCTTCTCACTGTATCAAAAAATATTGCTGGTCTTGCATTTCCTATATGAATATAGTTATATACTGTAGGACCACATACATACATTGATACCTCTCCATCTTTTATAGGTTTAAATTCCTCTAACTTTCTAGTTAAGGTATTATATATCTTTATCATATTCCCTCCTAATACTTTTTCATTATCTCCTTAAAAACTTCTACTGGGATTATCACTTTCATATCTATTTTATTCTTCTCACCATGGATTTTAGCCTCTATTCCATCGAAACCAACAACATTAACCGAATCTAAATCTCCATAAATAAAGGTATCTATATCTAAACTATATGGCTTAATATTTTCTTCAAACTTATCCTCACCAATTTTTATAATTCCATCTTTTTCCTTTATCTTAAATCCAGTATTCAATGATGAATTTTTATCTGTTACCATAGCTAAAACTCTTCTTATTTCAGGAGCTTCATCTTTAATTTTAACCATAAAAGAGTTATTTTCAATCTTATAAATAACCTCTCCATCTATCTCTTTCAAAATCTCCTCTATATCTATACCCAATAAATTTTTCCATAAATTTAATACTGCTTTACTATCTACATTTGCTCCTATTACCATTGGATTAAATATAATTTTATCTAATTTGGAAAAATCATCTACTGATATATAGATATCATTTTTTCCAAGATATTTTATAAGTTCTCTATTCTCTTTTGTATTTTTTAAAATTTCACTCTCTTTTTCATCTAGAACTATCTTGGTATCTGATATAACTTTTCCATTCTCAACAGTTCCACTATTTATTAAAAGATTTACTCCGTAAAAAGCTGTTCCACTATTATTATATATAACAGTTCCTAAAAGACTATCTCTTTTTATATCAAGAGTATCCTCTATCTCTTTATTATATAGATATTTTCCATCTTTTGCTATAAAATCTTTAAGATTTTTTTCTCCAAAAGAGAATATAAACAATCCTTTATAATTTTTCATATAAAGATCTGAATTTGTATTTTTTAAATATTTTTCTCTATACTCTTTCTTTAAGATATATACATTATCTTTTAGATCAAAATATTTATTTACATTTTTTAAAATAAGAAAATACCAATATCCTGTATCTACTACTCCTGTAATAGATTTTTCACCAACATTATAAAACTCTTTATCTGAGAGTATATAAAATTTAGATATATATTTTAAATTAGCCATCTCCGAAATTAGTTCTTCCTTCTCTTTTTCATCATCTAAAAGAGATAGTAATGGTGTAAAATTCTTTGTATTTATTCCCTCATTAGCATAAATTATTCTAGTTTCCTTAGTTATAAAATCTCTCGGAGAAGCTTTATACACTACTTTATATCCTAAAATCCCCCCAAGAATTATTGCTATAAAAACTACTAAACCTACTAATTTTTTCATAATTTATCACCTATTGAAATTTTTTAATCTCTATTCTTTCAATCTCTTTCTTAGTAAGATTTAAATTTTCTGTTTTAAACATTGGAGCCTTGAATCTAGCTTTTCTTATCTCTATATCTTCTAGCTTACAACTAAATCCATCTTCATATATATATTTCCCTTCTCCTACTGTTTTTCCCTCTGGATTAACTACAAATGAGTTTCCAAAGAATGCTATTCCATCTTCTACTCCTACTCTGTTTACAGCTACTGTATAAGTTCCATTTAGTAAAGAGTTTGCCTTACATATATTTTTCCAATTCTCAGACATCTCCTCTTTAGATTTTCCAACTATCACTGGAGAGTTAAACGGAACAAAAATATATCTAGCTCCATCTTGAGCTAATATATATTGAGCTGATTGATGCCACATATCTTCACAAACTAGCATTCCCACTCTTCCGAATTTTGTATCAAAGGCTCTCACTTTATCTCCAGCCATAAAGTATCTTCCTTCATAAAACATTCCGTAGTCTGGAAGATATACTTTTCTATGTCTATGTAGTACCTTTCCATCTTCTAAATAGTAAGCTGTGTTATATGGATACTCCTCTTCTCCTAATTCTACAGCTCCAAATATTATACTTATTTCCCTACTTTTTTCTAATAATATACTTGGTACCTCTTTTATAGCCACATCAAAAACTATATCCTCTAATGAGTACCCAGTAAGTGATAATTCTGGAAAGATAACTATATCATTTTTTTCAGTAATAGCTCTATCTATAACTTCTAACATCATATTTAAATTTTTTTCTATATTTCCTAATGTTGGTTTTATCTGTCCTATATATACTTTCATCATTATCTCCTTATAAAAACTTTAGATCTTCTTGAGTAGTAACCTTAATATTGTCATAATCTCCAAGAACAATTTTTACTTTTCCACCTATTCTCTCTACCAGAGATGAATCATCAGTTCCTAAAAAGTTCTCACTCTCAGCTATCTCATAGGCTCTTTTTAATAGTTCTCCTTCAAAGGCTTGAGGTGTATGCACAGCTATCAAATCAGCTCTCTTTGGTGTAGATATAACTTCAAAATTTTCATCTACTACTTTGATAGTATCCTTTACCTGTACCCCTACTACAGCTCCCTTTCTCTCATTGATTACAACCTTACAACACTCCTCTATATATCTCTCCTTTAAAAATGGTCTTACTCCATCTTGAACTAGGATTATATCACTTTTATTATCATATTTTAGTGCATTATATATAGAGTTTTGTCTCTCCTTTCCACCCTCTGTTACCTTTATTACCTTATCTATTCCATATTGTTTACAATAATTTTCCACAAGAGTAATATTCTCTTTATTTGTAACTACTATTATATCATCAACTATATCACTTTTCTGTGCTACTTTAAGAGGTATTATAAAAAGTGGTTTTCCTTTATACTCAAGAAATTGCTTTGGATAACCTAATCCCATTCTTTTCCCTACTCCTGCAGCAGCAAGTATGAGAGTTACTTTAAAGTTACTACTGTACATCCTAGTCCTCCCTCTCCATGTCCTCCTATTCTGTACTCTTTTACATATCTACATCTCTTTAGATAGTTTAATATTCCCTCTCTCAATGCTCCTGTTCCTTTACCATGAATTACATACACTTCAGTATATGAGTTCATAACTGCTCTATCTAGGTAAGTTTCCAATTCATATACAGCCTCATCAACCATCTTACCTCTCAAGTCAATCTCATTTCTTACAGAAGTCTTAGTATGTGAGAAAGTATTATACTCCTTCTTAGCCTTTTCCTTTACAACTTTTACATCATCCATAGATACTTCTAATTTTAATATTCCAGCTTGTACTTGAACTGTCTCTTTTCCACCATTTATTTTTAAAACATTTGCAAATTGATTTAAGCTATTTACAAATATCTTGTCTCCAACTTTGTAATCAACCTTTCTAGCAACTTTTGGTTTTTGTTCAACATTTTTATTTCTATCATCTTGAAGAGCTGATCTAAGCATATTAAGGCTTTTTTGTACGTTCTTAACATCCTCTTTCTTATTCTCTTCCTTTTGAATCTTTTCAACAAGAGCAACAGCCTTAGCTTGCATCTCCTTCATCATCTTGTCAGCTTTCTCGTATGCCTCTTTTAATATCTCATTTTTCTCTTTTTCCAATACTCTTAATTTTTCAGCATACTCATCTCTATCCCTTTGAGCTGCAGCCTTTAAAAACTCAACCTGTTGTTTCATAGACTCTAGCTCATCAGCTTTCTCTTTTATATTAGCTATCATCTTTTCTATCTTTTTATTATCATCACCTATATAGCTCTTAGCTCTTTCGATTACCTCATCAGATACCCCAAGTCTTTTAGCTATTGTAAGAGCATTACTCTCACCAGGTATACCTATTAATAATCTATAAGTTGGAGATAGCGTATTTACATCAAATTCCATAGATGCAGTCTCTATTCCCTCCTCATTATATCCATGAGCTTTTACTTCACTGTAGTGAGTTGTGATAAAAGATTTACATTTTCTATCTCTTAAATAATCTATAACAGCCATAGCAAAAGCTGCTCCTTCAGCTGGGTCTGTTCCTGATCCTAACTCATCTAATAATACCAGTGAACTTCTATTTACACTTTCTAAAATCTCTTGTACATTCTTTAGATGTGCTGAGAATGATGAAAGAGATTGCTCTATACTCTGCTCATCTCCTATATCTGCATATACCCCTGTAAAGAAACCTATACTTGTATGCTCATGAGCTGGGATAGGTATTCCAGATAAAGCCATTAAAGTTAAAAGTCCTGCTGTTTTTAAAGCTACAGTTTTTCCTCCTGTATTTGGACCTGTGATAAGTAGAGTATTGTAATCTTTTCCTATTTCGAATGTCAATGGTACTATCTTATCAGCTGGTATAAATGGGTGTCTTGCTTCAACCAAACTCAACATCTCTCTATTATTTATATTTGGTATAACACAATTTTTCTCTATTCCATAAACAGCTCTAGCATTTAAAATATCAAGTGATAGTATTGCCTCTCCTACTGCATCTATATCTCCTCTATTATTTCTTACATGCTCAGTTATTCTAAGTAGTATCTTTCTTATCTCCTCTTTCTCTTTTAACTCTAACTCTCTCATCTTATTGTTTAAAGCTACTATTGATAGAGGTTCTATAAATACAGTTTGACCACTTGAAGATCTATCGTGCTCTATTCCCTTTATAAGTCCTTTAAAGTCAGCTTTTACAGGAACAACACTTCTACCATCTCTCTCAGTGATAATTCTCTCTTGAAACGCCTTAGCAAAACTTGGCTCATCAAATAACTCATCAAATTTTCTCTTTATATTCATTGAAAGAGTCTTCTTATGTAATCTTATATCTCTTAAATCTAAAGAGGCGTCATCTTTTATCTCTTTGTTATTATCTATAGCCTTATTTATGATATCTTCAATACTTCTCATAACTGATACATCATGATATCTATCTTTTAAATCTCTATATTTTCCAAGGTCTTCCAATCTTGTCTTAAAAAGTCTAAAAATTCTTAAGTTAAAGTTTATATCCCAAAGATCCTCTACATCTAAGTATGTTCCTATAAGTTGAGATTTTTCAGTCATCTTACAAATATCTTTCATTCCTGCAGTTTCAAAACCACCATCATATTTTATAAAATCTGTAAAATCTCTAAGTATATCTAATTCTCTATTCAATGAACTAAAATCTTTTAATGGAGATAGATTCATTATCTTATAGTGATTCTCTTCTATCACACTATAAGCTGATAATTCCTCTCTCAATTTATCAAATTCTAATACTTTATAACTATGTCCATTCATTTTTTTACTCCCTATATTGTTATTTCATTCACTTTTTATTATACCATAAATCTTTTATTTTCCTAACTTTATTCAAGAAAATTTAAAAAAAACTTGAAATTTGCTTGATTTAATGATACAATTATATGCATTGTGTATGTAAGTTATTTTAAGAAAGGAGAGAATCAGAATGCAAAGATGTGAAATTACAGGAGTAGGACTAATCAGCGGAAACCAAATTTCTCACTCACACAGATTAACTAGAAGAGTTTGGAAACCAAATTTACAAGTTACTTCTATCAATGTAAACGGAACTCCAGTTAAAGTAAAAGTTTGTTCAAGAACTTTAAAAACTTTAAAAGGACTTAACGATGTAGAAGTTATGAAGTTCTTAAAAGCTAACGCAGCTACTTTAAGTACTAGACTTCAAAAAGCTATGGCAAAATAGTTTTAAGTCGATAAAAAAGACAGCTTAATTCAAAGCATGTCTTTTTTTATTTTTTGTTCCCTTTCTATCTTTACTTATCTTATTTTTTCCTCACTTGACCTTAGAACAATTCTATAGTTTATACTATCTTTGAAATATATCAAAAATTTAAGGAGTTTTTATGGAGAATATAAGTTTTTTTGAAAAAACCCCACCTCTAAAGCTTTTTTTTAAAGCTGCTATACCAGGGTCAATAGGTATGCTCGCCTCTGCTATCTATCTTTTTTTAGATGGTGTTATTATTAGTCGACTTCTTGGTGAAATAGCCTTTGCTGCCTTTAATATGACCATTCCTATTGTTGTTCTCAATTTTGGTATCTCTGATTTGATAGGGATTGGGTCATCTGTAAGTATTGCTATTTTACTTGGAGAAAAAAGATTTGAGAAAGCTTCTAAACTTTTTTCTCTCTCTTGTTTTATCATATTTATATCTAGTACTCTCTCTGGAGTTATACTATTTTTCTTTGCACCAAATATCTTACATCTATTGGGAGCCACTGGGGAACTTGCAAGGCAATCTATAAAATATCTAAGAGTTTATGCTTTATTTTCACCGCTTACTACTTGTATATTTGCAGTAGATAACTATTTGAGAATCTGTGGAAAGATTAAATTTAGTATGTTTTTAAATATTTTTATGTCTTTTTTATGTATCTCCTTAGAGATTTTATTTCTTTATTTTTTTAAATTTGAATTGATAGGTGCTGCCCTTGCTAACTGTATAGCATTTTTCATATGTACACTTATAGCTTTTTCCCAATTTTTTAAAAATGATAGTAGTTTAAAATTTTGTAATTTTAAGATTGAGTATACTTATCTCAAATCAATATTTACAAATGGAATGCCTACATTTCTAAATAATGTAGCCAGTCGTATTACCAATATACTTTTTAACTACCTATTACTCTATCTTGGAGGGGTTTCAGCTGTCAGTATCTATGGGATATTGATGTGTATTGAAGCTTTTATCCTTCCAGTTCTGTATGGAATGTGTGATGCTCTACAACCAGCTCTTGGTTATAACTGGGGAGCTAAAAATTATTCTCGTGTTAAAGTTATTGAAAAATACTGTCTTATTGCAAGTGCTATCACCTCAATAGTTACAAGTTCTATCATCTTCCTATTTACTGAAGAGATTGCCTCTCTATTTATTCCACAAAGAGATGATACCTTTTCTTTAGCTACTCCTGCACTTATAATTTTTGCTACTACATATCTCACTAGATGGTTATCCTTTGCTATACAGAGTTTTATGTCTGCTATTGGAAAATTTCACTTAGCTACCTTTATCTCACTGTGTGTAACTTTTATCTTTCCAATACTATCTATCCCTCTTCTTTGGAGATTAAAACTAACAGGACTTTGGTGGAATTCATCTATAACCTCTATTTTAACTGGAATTTTATCACTCTTCCTTTTAAAAAAATTATTAAAAAGTTTTAAATTAAAAAATTAATCATTAAAATTTAATACAAAAACTTGACTTTTTAAAAATAATATTTTATAATCATTTCAATAAATATTTTCAAGGGGGAGAGAGTAATGTTTATGATGGTTTTAAGGAATATCAAAAAATTAAATAATTTTTCTAGTATATTCCTAAGTATAAATCTGTCTATCTAAACATTATTTTATATATTTTATTTTAATGTAATTTAGCACTGATTCCTTTAGGAGTTAGTGCTTTTTTTATAAAAATATCTGGAGGAAAAAATATGAAAAAATTTTTAAAACTTTTAACTTTTGGACTTTGTGCTTTTATGTTGATATCTTGTAATAAGAAAGAGAGTGAAAACACTCTAGCTAGTGAAAAAACTTATGTTATTGCAACTAATGCTGAATATCCACCTTTTGAGTATTTAGAAAATGATAAAATTGTGGGGCTAGATGCGGATATTATAAGCGAAATAGCTAAAAAAACTGGCATAAAATATGAGTGGAAAAATATGAATTTTGATGGTTTGATTCCAGCTTTACAAACTAAAAAAATCGATGTTGCCATAGCTGGAATGAGTATTACTCCTGAAAGAGCAAAGGCCGTTAACTTCTCTATCCCTTATCTTACTTCAAATGTAGCTATCATAGCTAATAAAAGTAAACCTATAAATGGAAAAGAGGATCTAATCAATAAAACCTATGGTGCTGAATTAGGTACAACTAAAGAGGCTGTAGCTAGAAAGATCGAGGGAGCTTCTGTTGTTCCTTTCTCTTCAAACACTGCTGCCCTTGTTGCTTTAAAAAGTGGAAAAATTGATGGTATTGTTGTAGATGAAAGTGTTGCCAATAGCTTCGTCCAAAAAAATCCTGACTTAATCCTTGTTACTTGTCTTGATGGAGAACCAAAAGCAATAGCTTTCAATAAAGATAGTGTTGCTCTAAAAGAAAAATTTGATAAAGCTTTAAAAGAGCTTTTAGATGATAGTACTATTACAAAATTAAGAGAAAAATATGGGGTGTAGGTTATGGAAAAACTCTCATTTACATCATATATAATAGATAAAGATATTAAAGAGGAGTTAAAAAAAGAGTTGGAAAGTTTTAAAAACATACTGATTATAGGTGGAGAAACCTCTCTAGCTTCTATTGATAAAAAACTTAAATATGCTCTCACTAACCAAACTTATACTATTGAACTTTATGGTAAAGAGTGCTCACATTTTAATGTTGAAAGAATTTTAGCAAAAAATCTTGATAAAAAATTTGATATCGTTGTTGGAATTGGGGGTGGAAAAGCCCTTGATACAGCAAAATTAGTAGCTTTTAAATTAGGGATAAACATTTTAACTATCCCTACAATAGCTGCTACCTGTGCTGCTACATCATCTCTTTCTGTAGTTTATAATCAAAATGGAGCTTTTACTGAGATTATAAATTTTTCAGCTCCTCCTTTAAAAACCTTTATTGATTTGGAGACTTTAAAAAATGCTCCTAAAAAATATATTTGGGCTGGAATGGGTGATACCTTAGCAAAATTCTATGAAGTTGATATCAAAAGTAGATGGTCTATCAATTCTAGAAAGGAACTAAGTTATCAAAGTACTCTAGGGAGAACTATTAGTACTCTTTGCAGAGAACTTATCCTTAAATATGGAGAGAATGCTTTCTACTCTTCTGATATTGGAGAGGAGTTTAAAAATGTAATTCTCGTTATAATTGTTAATACTGGTTATACTTCTAATTTAGTAGAGGAGTATCTAAATGGAGCTATTGCTCACTCTGTATGCTATGGCTTAGGAAATATACACTCTATTGAAAAAAATCATCTCCACGGTGAACTTGTGGCATATGGTATCTTAATTCAACTACTAGTTGAGGATAATTATTCAGAATATGAAAAACTTATTGATTTTTATAATAAATTGAAATATCCTACTAAATTAGAGGATTTTATAGAGATTAAAAATTTTAAAGGTATTGAAGATAAAATTATAGATATTATAATAAACTCTCCAGATATGCCAGATCTTTTTAAGATGGGCTTTGAATTGGATAGAGAAAAATTTAAATCTGCACTATACGGGAGGAAAGTATGAGAGAGATAATAGCTGATAAATTTAAAGTAAGAAATTATTCTATGGGAGATAAATTTAAAAAGAGTTTATCTAACTACTCTTTGATAAATTTAGGAATAGGAGATTTAGATATTCACACTGATAAAAAAATAGTTGAAAAAGCTATGAATGATGCTTTAAATGGATATACTCACTATACAGATCCCTATGGATATGTTGAACTTCGTGAAGAGATAGTAAATTATCATAAGAGTAGATTTAAAAATTATAACTTCTCTATAGAGGATACTTTTATCACAACTGGGGCTTGCCATGCTCTATACTTAGCTTTTAAAGCTATTCTTAATAAAGATGATGAGATTATTTTACTCGCTCCATATTTTCCCATATATGCTGATCAGATAAAACTTTCTGATGGTATTCCTGTAATTGTTGAAACAAAATTAGAAAATGAGTTTCAACTTATAAAAGAAGATATTGAAAAGGTTATAACAGATAGAACTAAAGCTATCGTAATAAATACTCCATCTAATCCAACTGGAGTTTGTTATAACGAGAAAAGTTTAAATATCATAAAAGAATTGGCAGAGAAATATGATCTTTTAGTTATATCTGATGATGTTTACGATTTTTATTCATATGAAAATAGTTTCACTCCAATATTTACTCTAGAGGGTATGGATAAAAGAACTTTATCTATTTGTAGTTTTTCAAAAGATTTTGCTATGACTGGGTGGAGAATAGGATATACTATATCAAAGGTTCCAAATCTTATTGAGACTATGGAGTATATTAATGAGAGTATTATATATAGTGCTCCTTCTGTGTCTCAAAGAGCTGCTCTTTATGCTCTAAAAGATTTTGATAGAATAAAGAAAGAGGTAGTTCCTATATTTAAAGAGAGAATTGAATACTCATATAATAGAATAAAAAATATTCCATATTTAAAAGCCTTTAAGTCACAAGGAGGAATATATCTATTTGTTAATATTGAGAAAACAAAACTTTCAACTCAAGAGTTTGTAGATTTAGTTTTTGATAAACTAAATATTATCCTATTAAGTGGTGAATCTTTTGGAGCTCCTAATTATATTAGAATAGCTTGTACTTTAGATATCTCTATATTAAAAGAGGCTTTTGATAGATTAGAAACTCTTAAATTTTAATTACCACTCTCTTATTCAAAATATAATTATTATAGCTCCTATTTTCATATGTCCCACTCCTTTTTTAGTTATTTTATCTAAAAAGAAAAAAGGCTGGAATTGTCTTCCAGCCCAGTTAACTAAAATTACTTTTCAATTCTTGTATAAGGAATTAAAGCGATATTTCTAGCTCTTTTTATAGCTTTAGCTATCTTTCTTTGTAACTTAGCGTTAGCTCCAGTTACTCTTGAAGGATTGATTTTTCCTTTATCAGATACGAATCTTTTTAAAAGATCTACGTTTTTATAATCAATTTCTTCAGCTTTAACTCTTAATTTAGCTCTTCTTCTTCTGAATTCTGCCATTTTTTTAACCTCCTCTTGATTTTTAACATTAACCGATTATTAGTCTTGTTTAACTATGATGTATCTTAATACTTCTTCTACGATGTTTAGTTTTAATTCAACATCTGATAATACAGTTCCGTCAATTTCAAAAGTAGTTAATACATAGAAACCAGTTTTCTTCTTATCAATTGGATAAGCTAATTTTCTTTCTCCCCATTTTTCGCTCTTTTGAATGTTAGCTCCTGCAGCAGTTAAAACTCCAGTTACTTTTTCAATTACAGCCTCTCTACCTTCTTCAAGTACAGTTGGGTTGATAATGAACATAATTTCGTATTTTTTCATTGTTTAACCTCCTCCCTATGGTTTTAGCCCAAAACACTATCGTTTTTGAGCAGGGTCGTTTTATATTTTATCATACTCTACTAAGAATTTCAAGTATTTTTTATCTTTTTCTTACCCAAGGTGGTAAATCTAAGTTAGTCTTCTCTGTTTCTTCTCTTGTTTCAGTTGCAGCTTTCTCATTTTTAGCTGTATCTATACTTATGAATGGCTCATTTTTTTCCTCTTCATTAGCAAAGTTATTAGCTATAATTGTAACTTGAACTCTATCTCCAAATTCTGGTTCAATAACAAGTCCAAACATTACGTCATCAGCTGTTTTTCCAGCTGCATCTCTTACCATATCAGAGATAGTTTGAGCTTCCATAAGTGTAATATCTGGTGCCCCTGTAATATTGATAAGTATCTTACTAGCACCAAGGATAGATTTCTCTAATAGTGGAGATAATAATGCTTTTTCTGTTGCTTTTATAGCTCTGTTTTCTCCTTCTCCCTCTCCAAATCCTAATACTGCTATTCCAGAGTTTAACATCGTTGCTTTAATATCAGCAAAGTCTAGGTTGATAAGTCCGTTTCCGATCATTAGATCTGCTACACCTCTTATACCTATCTTTAAAATATTATTTGCTTCTTTAAAAGCATTTTGTAATGTTATTGTCTTATCTGGTAATTCAAATAGTTTATCATTTGGTATAATTACTAAAGCATCTACTGCTTTTTTCAGATTCTCTATACCTATATCTGCATTATTTTTTCTCTTTCTTCCTTCAAAAGAGAAAGGTCTTGTTACAACAGCAACTGTTAATACTCCTAATTCCTTTGCTACTCTTGCAATTACTGGAGCTGAACCTGTTCCTGTTCCTCCACCCATACCTGCTGTAATGAATAACATATCTGTATCTTCTAGTAGATTTTTTATCTTCTCTACATCCTCTTCAGCTGCCTGTCTTCCTATCTCTGGATCTGCTCCAGCTCCAAGTCCTCTTGTCAGTTTTTCCCCTAGTTGAATTCTTACATCCGCTAATGACTTCCCTAAATCTTGAGCATCTGTATTAGCTGCTATATACTCTACTCCTCCTACACCAGAAGCTATCATATCGTTTATAGCATTTCCTCCTGCTCCTCCTGCTCCTAATACTTTTATTTTAACTAAATCTTGATCAAGTAACATCTTTTTCGCCCCTCCCTCTCTTAAATAAAGTTAGAAAACCAATTTTTTATAGCTTTCACCACTCCATTTGTTTTTTCTACTTTCTCTTCTTCTACTATTTCTTCTTCTAACATTTTAGTTAAATCTTCTTCTACATTTATTGGTGGAACAATTTTTTCATTTTTTACTTGTATTTCTTGATGAGTATAGCTACCTGTTCTCATCTTTCTATCCTCTTCTTCCATCACTTCATAAAAAAGTCCAATTACTGTTGCCATATTTGTAGTAACTTCTTCCAATCCACTGAACTCACTCGGTAGTACCCTTCTTGCAACATATCCAGTTTTTTTATTTATCTTTTCTAGTAACTTTTCTGTATTTATTATTTTATCAGAGATTACTCCCCCTGTTAAAACCAAACCTTTTCCTAAATATCCATTAAATCCAGATTTCTCTATAGTAGTATCTATATAATCAATTATCTCCTCAACCCTTGCATTTATAAAATCTTCCAATTCAAGAGCCGCTATATGCTTTCCATCTCCATAATATATATATCCATCTGGTGATATATCTCTATCTCTATACTTATTTAAAATTTCAATTGCATCTTCATCATCTGTAAGCTTTAAAATATATACTAAATCACTTTTAAAATGCATTCCACCTAACGGAATAGTTTTTGTATAAATTAATTTATCATTTTTATAAAGAATGATGTCTGTACTTCCCTCTCCAATATCAGCAAGGGCTACTCCCATTCTTTTATCCTCTTCACCTAATGTAGACTTTGCTGAAGCATAGGCATTTAAAACTATATTCTCTACATCTATACCAATTCTATTTATAATCTCTACTAATTTAGCTACTCTCTTCTTATCTGTATAAATTAGGTGAACATCACCTTGTAGCTTACTTCCTAATATTCCCATTGGATTTTTTATAATTCCTGAATTATCTACCTTTATATTGTATATTTCTGTCTTAATTATTTGCTCGTCTTGAGAAAGAACCTTTTTTTCTGCTTCTACTAATAAAGCTTTCATTTGCTCTTCTGTTACTTCTGTTTCAGAAAAATTATACTCTATATTTGTTGTTCTAGATTTGATTCCATCTCCACTTATTCCTATAGTTACTGCTTCTATCTCTTGATCTGTAGCCATTCTTAGTTTTTCAACAACATTATTTATTGATTTAGATAATGCTTCTCCATCTCTAATCTCATTTTTTATCATTCCATAACTTGGACCCTCTATATATTTTAAGACCCTTAATACTTCTCCATTTGAAGAAAGTTCTCCAGTGATGGCTTTTATTTTTCCATTACCTATATCTATTACAGTTTTTACAATTTTATCTCTATTTATCATCACTTTTCTTCTCCTCCAAATTTTTAACTATAAAGTCATTAAATCTTATATCTATATACTCAATTTTTTTTATTTTAGCAAGCTCATTATATAATGTTTCTAAAACTTTATACTTCTCATCCTCTACTTCTAAATTTGTTTTTATAATAGTACCATCTAATAGTACTATCTCTATACAACTATAATCCCTTATATAGATTTGAGATATCAGCACTTTTAATAACGTTTCATCTAATCTTTTGCTCAATTCCAAAAGCTTTTCAATATCATCAAAATCTTTTACTACTAAGAAATAGGTATCTTTTTCCTGTTGCTCCTTCAAATAACCAAATATATCCCCATTACTATCAATCAAAAAAACTCTATCTTTGGTTTGAAGATAATAAGCTACCTCTTTAACCTTTACATCTATCTCTATTTTTCCTAAACTTAAAACTTTTATTTTTACATCTTCTATTCTAACATCTTTTTTCAAATATTTTTCTAAACTTTCTAAATCAATAGTCCATATGTTACTATTATAAATTATTTTTGTCATTTCTGTCAATTCACTTGACAATATTTTTGAATTACTTTCTACTTTAATTTCTTTTATTTTAAAAAAATCTAAAGTTAAAAATTTACAAGGAATTAAATATAACATCCAACTAAATAAAAATATAAATACTAGTCTTATTGTAAATTTCAAAAGAAAACTCTCCTTACTTTTTAAACGTATCTACCATTATTTTAACTAAGTCATCAAAAGTATAACCCTTTAGTGTTCCTAAATCTGGAACTAAGCTAGTTTTTGTCATACCTGGACATGTATTTACCTCTAAGAAATATACCTCTCCATCTTTTAGCATAAAGTCACTTCTTGATATACCTTTAAGTCCAATAGTTTTATGAATTTTTACTGCATTTTCCATAGCCTTATCATAAGCTTTTTTATCTATCTTAGCTGGGTACTCATGTATAGATCCACCAACTGCATATTTAGACTCATAGTCATAAAACTTATTCTTAGGAATAATTCTCAATACTCCTAATCCTTCACCATTAATTACTCCAACTGTTAACTCCTCTCCCTGTATCATCTCTTCAATAAGAGGTTTTCTTCCCTCTAAAAAAGCTTTTACAGCTTCTCTTACCTCTTCCTTTGAATGACAAAAATATATTCCTACACTTGAACCATCTCTTGATGGTTTTACTATTACTGGAAACTCTTCAATCTCTTCAATAGAATTATACGTTTTGGGAGTCTTTATTCCTACAGATTCAGCTATAGCCTTAGTATAAGCTTTATCCATAGTTACTGCACTTTCCATAGCTCCAGACCCAGTATATGGTTTTCCTAACATATCTAATAAACCTTGGAAAGTTCCATTCTCTCCATATCCTCCATGTAATGCTATATAAGCTAAATCATACTCGTTTTCTGTGAAAGCTGTTATAAGATTTTTCTCAGTTACATCTACTCCATAAGCATCATATCCTTGAGCTTGTAAACTTTCTAAAACGGCAGTTCCACTTCTTAAAGATACCTCTCTTTCAGAAGATATCCCTCCCATAAATACCGCTATTTTCATTTTCCACCTCTATAATACTCTATTATTTTTTAATATTATTATTTCCTCTTCAAGTTGAACGTCATATAACTCTTTTATCTTAGATTTTACTAAAGTTAAAATATTAGAGATATCTTCAAATGTTGCATCTCCATGATTTACTATAAAATTTGGGTGTTTTGGAGATATCTCAGCACCACCAACTCTAGTTCCCTTAAGTCCAGCTTCTGATATCAGTCTAGCTGAAAAATCTCCTGCTGGATTTTTAAATGTACTTCCTAAATTTGGTTTGTCTAATGGTTGCTTACTCTCTCTTAAAGCTTGAATCTCTATAACTTTTTGTAAATCAAATCCTCTTTTAAATTCAAATGTTGCACTTATGATTACCCATTTTTTCTCCTGTATCTCTGTACTTCTATAAGAAAACTTGATATCTTCCTTTTTCAACGTTCTTATTTGATGATTTTCATCAAATATCTCTATCTCTTTTATACAATCAAAAATCTCACTTCCATAGGCTCCTCCATTCATATAGACAAGCCCTCCTACACTTCCTGGGATTCCAGCTAAGTTCTCTAAGCCAGAATAATTGTTTCTATTCATAAAAGCTGTTAATTTATTAAAATCCAATCCTGCTCCAACTTTTACAATACCTTCACTTAGCTCCTCAACCTTATTTAATTCCTTTAAAGATACGAAAGTTATATCTAAATCTCCTTCATCTATTAGAGTATTTGTTCCATTTCCTATTAAAAATATATTATCGTACTTTTCAAATATCTCTTTTAATTCATTTTTATCCTCAACTATTATAAATCTTTTTGCCACTCCTCCAATTTTCATATTAGAGTGATTTTTCATATTGTGATTTTCAAGTGTTCTCATTATCTATATTTCCCTTCTAATTTTTCTGCAACTCTATGGGCAATCTTCGATATATCTCCAGCTCCCATAAACATAAATACTCTATTCCCCTCAAAATTCATCAACATCTCATCTATATTTTGTGGATTTTTCTCAATAACCACTTTAGGATTAGCAATTACACTTTGTAGATCCTTTATTGTTACTCCAAAATTATCCTTTTCTCCAGCACTATATATAGGTAAAAGTATAACTTCATCTGCTAGATCAAAGGCATTTTTAAAGTTATCTAATAGAAACTTGACTCTACTATAACGATGTGGTTGAAAAATAACAGTTATTCCACTATTTTCTATTGATCTAGCTCCTTGTAAAGTAGCCTTTATCTCTGTAGGATGATGGGCATAGTCATCAATTACCTTTATCCCATTTCCACTGTATAATATCTCATATCTTCTTTTAGAACCTCTAAACTTTTCAAAGGCTCTCTCTATATCCTTCTCCTCTAGTCCAAACTCAAGTGCTAAATAGATAACTGGAAGAGAGTTTAAAATATTGTGCTCTCCAGGAATATAAAGAGTAAATCTTCCTACCTTCTCACCTTTTATCATTACATCATAACTTGTTTTTCCAGCTTCTATTACAATATTATCAGCAAATATATCAGCTGTTCTGTCTTTTATACTATATCTAGTTATCTTTTTATCCTCTTTAGTTGCTGCTAATCCTCTTAAGATTTCACAGTCAGAACATATAAATACCTCTTCAGAAGTTTGATCTATAAACTTAGAAAAAGATTTAATTATATTTTCTAGTGAACCATGATTTTCTAAATGATCAGCCTCTATATTTGTTATTATTGAATACTTTGGATTCATATATAAGAAAGAATTATCACTCTCATCAGCTTCAGCTATAAAAAAGCTTGATTTTCCTGGTTTTGCATTTGAACCTATCTCAGGTAAGATTCCTCCTACAACAATAGTTGGATCTAATGGTAACATTACAGATGCTGCCATTGAACTTGTTGTTGTTTTTCCATGAGTTCCTGCTACTGCTATTCCACTCTCTTCATTTAAAAGCATAGCCAGTAACTCTCCTCTTTTAACAACTTTTATACCATTTTCTAAAGCGCATATATACTCTGGGTTCTCTTTCTTTATAGCACTTGAAGCTATAATCATATCAAAATTTTTACCCTCTAAATTCTTTTCTGAGTGTTCATTATGAACTGCTATTCCTATACTCTCTAACTCATCAGTTACATAAGAACGGCTTAAGTCACTTCCCTCTACTTCATAACCCTTGCACTTCATAATTTTTGCAAGTCCACTCATTCCTATCCCATTTATTCCTATAAAATATATCTTTTTCAACTTATTTCCTCCAAATATCAAGAGATTCTATTATCTTTTCAGCTGCATTTTCCTGCTTTAAGTTTCTAATATTTATCTTCATAATATCCAACTCATTTTTATTTTCCAATAATTCAAAAGCCTTCTCTATAGCAAGATTTGCCTCTGAATTTTTATACATCAAGGCTGCCCCTACATCTTTTAAAAGCTTTCCATTTGCATACTGTCCAACTTTTATAGAATTATAAGGTATTACAACTGCTGGTTTTCCCAACTGTATTATCTCTGAAATAGTAAGAGCCCCTGCACGACACACCACTAAATCTGCAGCTGCCATTATATTTATCATATTTTCAAAATATGGTCTTACTGTGTCTTGAATTTTTGCTCTTCTTATACTTTTAGATATCTCATCATAATTTTTTTCACCAGTTGCCCAATACAATCTTATGTTCTTATCCTCCAATATTCTATCCCAATTTTTTAAAACAGCATCATTTATCTCTTTTGCCCCTAAACTTCCCCCTGTTATCAGAAGAATTTTCTCATTAGGCTCTACCTTTAATTTCTCTCTCTCTTTCTGCCCTTTTATACTATATATCTCTTCTCTTAGTGGATTCCCTGTTACTAAACATTTAGCTTGATACTTCATTGGAATATCATCATATGTTTTTTCAAAGGCTAAAAATATCTTCTTAGCAAATCTATAAAATAATTTATTTGTTCCACCTAAATTAGCATTTTGCTCCTGAAGATAGATTTTTTTACCAAATAGTACTCCACCTACTAATACTGGAATTGATATATAATTTCCAAATCCTATAATAGCATCTGGCTTCTCTTTAAAAACTAAGGCTATTCCTTGAAATACTCCTCTAATATATCCAAATATATTCTTTAATGTTCTTGGAGGAGCTATGTTCAATCCTATAAATTTAAACCCAGCTTTAGGAACTATGTCCTTCTCCATTCTTATACTTGTTCCTACAAAAAGTACCTCTACACCCTTTTTTCTTAAAGCTTCCGCCACTGAAAGTGCTGGATAAATATGTCCTCCAGTTCCTCCTGTTGTTAAGATTACTTTTTTCAAATATCTCACCTACCGAAAATCTCTCTCACTAATTCTTTAAATACCTGTCCTCTATGTTCAAAATTTTTAAATTGGTCATAACTAGAAGTAGCTGGAGAAAATAGTACAACTCTTTTCTCATCTTTTGAAAATCTTCTTTTGATATCCTCTAGACAGATTTTTAACTCTTTCAAAAGAAATACTCTATTCTTATCATAACCTGATTCTAATACTCTCCTATTTAATTCCTCAGCTATATCCCCAATTAAGTATACATAGCTAGTATGCTCCTTTATTAGCTCCACTAATGGTGTCCAGTCAAGTTTTTTATCATAACCACCACATATAAGTATACAATCCTTATAAGCTTCCACTGCAAAGGCTGTGGAATCTATATTTGTTCCTTTAGAATCATTGATAAACTCAATATTACCATAGGAGAAAAAATCCTCCATTCTATGTTCTAAAGTTTTGGTATTATATAAAAACTCTCTTATTTTACTATTTTCTATTCCACATAGCTTTCCTGCTGAAACTATGAAAAGTGTATTTTCTAAATTATGTTTACCCTTTAATGATAGTTTCTCAGTTTCCAAAACCTCTTCATCTTTCCAAAAAAGTTTTCCCACCATTACATAACAATCTTTTTTTGTTTTTTGTGATAACTCTATTTTTGAACCTGGAATTAAAGCTATTCTATCCATTACCTCTTGGCAATCAGTATTCAACAAAAAATACTCCTCTTTACTCTGATTTTTACAGATATTAAACTTTGTATCATAGTACTCGTCTACACTACTGTATCTCGATAGATGATCTGGAGTAAGGTTGATTACCATAGATATAAATGGCTTAAATGTTCTAAGATTTTCTAATTGGAATGAACTTAATTCCAATACCACATAATCTAACTCTTTCTTTTCTAAAAGAAGTTCTGCAAAGCTTTTTCCAATATTTCCAGCATACTCAGCTCTAAAACCAGCGTGTTGAAGTAGCTCTGTTATCTTTGTGGTAACAGTTGTTTTTCCATTAGTCCCTGTTACAGCTATAATATTTGCATGAATATTATATTGTACCATATATTCATAGCATAATTCAATTTCATCTATAACTTTTATTTGATTTTTTTTTGCTTCCAATACCAATTTATTATATGGAACACCTGGACTCTTTATAAATACTTCTATTCCATCTAATAAATTTAATCCCTCTTCAGAAGTTATTCCTAATTTATCATCAACTAAGATTACATCGTAACCTAAGTATTCTAAAAGCTTTTTAGCACCAATACCACTTACCCCAGCTCCAAAAACCATTGCTTTTCTCATAAAATTACCTCTCTTTTTACTGTCTCCTAGATATACTTATAACCACGGCTATTTTTTCACCGTGGTTATATTTTTTTAAAGTATTCCTCTCATTCTTATTATTCCTAAAGCTATTATTCCAAACATCAATGTTGCTATCCAGAATCTCATAGTTACTTTAGTTTCAGCAAGTCCACACAATTCAAAATGGTGATGAATTGGAGCCATTTTAAATACTCTTTTTCCTCTTAATTTGAAAGATCCCACTTGAATTATTACAGATAGTGCTTCCATAACAAAGATACCACCTATTATTGGCAGAATTAACTCTTGTTTTAGTAGAATAGCTACTACTCCTAAAACTCCTCCCAATGTTAAAGAACCTGTATCTCCCATAAATATCTGTGCTGGATAGAAGTTATACCATAAAAATCCTAATCCCGCTCCACAGACTGCTGATAAAAATACTGTTATCTCTCCTGAACCCTCTATATAGAAAAGATTTAAATGTCTACTCAACTCTGTATGTCCAGTAAAATATGCTACTACTCCTAATATAGCCGAACAGATAACCATTGGCATTATAGCAAGTCCATCTAATCCATCAGTTATATTAACTGCATTAGATGTTCCCATCAGAATTATTAAGATAAATATCAACATTCCAACTCCACCAATATATAACATATTTTCTGAATATATTGGATTTATTATTGAAAGGTCTATAGTTCTATCTCCTGTAAGTCCAAAATAACTTACAAATAACCATACCAATATAGCTATCAAACCTTGACCTAAAAGCTTTTTCTTCCCTGATAATCCCTTTTTATTTACAGTAAATTTCTTATAATCATCAATAAATCCTATTCCAGCAAATCCCATCATTGTTATCAATAAAAGAATTATTATGGGATTTGTAATATCTGTAATCATTAAACTTGTAGCTAATATTGTTAAAATCATTAAAACTCCTCCCATTGTTGGAGTTCCTTTCTTAGACATATGAGAAGCTGGTCCCTCTTCCCTTATCTTTTCACCAAACTTTTTCACCTTTAAATAATTAATAAAAGGTTTTCCAGCTATTAATACTATTACAAAAGCTAACATAAATGCCATAAAGCTTCTTAAATAGATAGATTTTAAAAATTGTAAACTTTCTATATACTCACCAATTAAATAAAACATCTTATCTCCTATCCCTCTATAATCTCTTCCATTTTCATTCCTCTAGATCCCTTCAAAAGTACAGCTTTTCTCTCTAAAGGACTCTTTTTTATCTTCTCTGATATTCTTTTCTTATCTTGGAAATGCTCTATTTTATCACTATTCTCTAAAAGTGATTGAGCCTCCTTCATTCTTTCTCCATAAATATATATCTTATCTACTCTTATACTTAAAGCTTTCTCCAGTACTTGCTTATGATACTCTATCTCGTTCTCTCCTAGCTCTAACATATCCCCTAAAACAACTATCTTCTCTCTTTCGTTATACAACTTATCAAATGTCTCTAAAGAGTAATTCATAGAGATAGGGCTAGCATTATAGGCATCATTTATATAGATGATACTATCTTTCTCAATTTTTTGAAATCTCATAGGTGTCAATTCAAGATTTTGAAAACCTTTTTGAATTAACGAGGAATCTATTTTTAATTTTTTACCTATGACAACAGACATAGCAGCATTTAAACAATTATGCTTACCATTTAAACCTACATGATAATTTTCTCCATCTAGCATAAATTCTAAACCACTTTCCATATCTTGGAAATCTCTTATCTGCTCTTTACAATTATCCCCAAATCCAACAGTTACCCCTGCCAAATTTCTTAAATAAAAATCATCTCCATAAACTATTAAGTTTTCTTCCGAAATATATTTTATCATCTCGCCCTTAGCTTTAAAAACATTCTCTCTTGTTTTTAAGAACTCTAAGTGAGAATCTCCAATATTTGTTATAATTCCATAATCGGGGCTAGATATCTCACATAACTTATCTATCTCTCCAAAACCACTCATTCCCATTTCAAGAACAGCTATCTCATCCCCATCTTCTAACTGTAAAATTGTAAATGGCAATCCAATATGGTTATTATAGTTTCCTTCTGTCTTTTTGCATCTATATTTTTGTGATAAAACTGAGTATACCATATCTTTAGTAGTTGTTTTACCATTACTTCCTGTTATACCTATTATTACAAGCTTTAAAGCCATTCTATAATCTCTGGCTAGTTCCTGCATAGCTACTATAGTATTTTTCACTTTAATAACCCTTTTATCGCTTCCTAGATAGTTATCAGCTATTACCAATGTAGCTCCCTTTTCTAAAACTTCATCTATATAGTTATTCCCATTGTTTATAGCAAAAAAAAGTGAATTCTCTTTTACTTTTCTACTATCCATAACTACATTTGCTATCTCTTTTAAATTTAATAAATTATATTTTTGTTGTAGTATCTCTGTAAGAATTTTCATAATTTTTACCCAAATTAATTATAAAACTAATCTACCCTTCCTTAATTTATCACGAACATTTTATTTTACCATTAATATAGTGAGAATACAATTAACTTTTATATATTTTTCAATAAAATTTATAGTTTTTTTAATTTATTTTTTAAACTCTATTTTTAGTTATTTTTTTCCAAATTAACTGCAAAATCTAAAAGATTTCTATAGCATTTCACATTTAATTTTTTTATCTTTTCTAGATGCTCTACACCATGACCAGTTTCAACTAAAATAGGTGTCACTCTTGCATTTATACCAGCTTCTACATCACTGATATTGTCCCCTACCATAAAAGACTTTTCTCTATCTATATTAAACTCTCTTATTGCTTCTTCTAACATTCCAGGATTAGGCTTTCTACATTCGCACTCTACCTTGTACTTACCTACACCTTTCTCTGGATGATGAGGACAGTAGTAGAACTTCTCTATTCTTATACCATCTTTTTCTAAAATATCACTAATATGATTATTTAACTTTATTAAATCTTCTTCTGTATAGTATCCTCTAGCTATTCCAGATTGATTTGTTACAACTACAAATATATATCCCAAGTTAGACAAAATTTTTAAGCCCTCTACTACTCCCTCTTCAAATTCAAAATCCTCTATCTTATGTAAATAATCCTTTTCTACATTTATTGTTCCATCTCTATCCAGAATAATAGCTTTATTCATTGTTCGCCCTCCTTTTAAAGTCAAAAATTATTTATAGTTAAACAGTTACAAAAAATAAAAAAAAGCTTGGCAAGTTCCTATCCTCCCAGGAGGCTTCCCTCCAAGTACTTTCAGCGTTTACGGGCTTAACTTCCAGGTTCGGAATGTATCTGGGTGTACCCCCGTAGCTATTCTCACCAAGCTATAT
>JAHLFN010000071.1 GCA_018883725.1 Candidatus Fusobacterium pullicola
TTCATAATGGTTCACCTCCTAATCAAAAAAGTACTTAAATAGTATATCATATTTTTGGCAACAAAAAAAGACCTTCTTCAAATTTTTTGAAGAAAGTCTTAGTTTTTTAATTATAGACCTGAGTAGTTACACTTCAAATATGGTAGATAGTTGTGAAAATAAAAACGCTTGATAATCAAGCGTTTTTACTTTTCTCCTCTCTTGCTAGCTTAGAGAATATACACCCACAGTAATCCTGTCTATATAGATTGTATTCCTTAGAGATATTTACAGATTGTAGATATCTGCTCTTCTTTTTAAAATCTCCATTTAAAAATTTTACTCCATACTTCTCTCCTAAACTCTCCCCTAACTCATTTATCCATTGAGAATTTTTCATAGGGCTAATACTTAAAGCTGATGTGAAATAGTCAAAACCTAACTCCTTAGCTTTAATAGCGGTCTCTTCTAAACGGAGTCCATAACACTTATAACATCTCTCTCCACCCTCTGGAGCCTTCTCTAAACCTTTTACCTTTTCAAAAAATTCCTCTCTTGGATTGTATCTTCCCTCTATCACCTCAATATTATACCCTTTTCTTTGGTGATAATCCCTTTGCTCCTCCAATCTTTTTCTATACTCATCTTCAAAAGTTATATTTGGATTATAGAAAAATACTGTCAACTCAAAATACTGTAGTAGATACTCTATTACAGCACAACTACATGGTGCACAACATGAGTGAAGTAAAAGTCTTGGTTTCTTTCCTTCAGCTACTATTTTTTTTATCTCCTTCTCCATTAATAAATCATAGTTTTGTTTCATCTTCTTCTCCTTCTAAAGCTTTTTCCTTTGGCATACAATACCACTTAAACTCACACTCTTCACAACTCTCTCCATACTCTCTAGAAGTAAAATCTCCACTTAACAGTCTCTCAGCTACAGTTTCAAATCTTTTCACACTTCTTTCAATACTTTGGCTATCCAATTCTACCTCTATCTTTGAATCTAACTCCTCTATATAGTATAGATATGCCTTTAACTCATCTAGTAAATACTTATCTCTCAATAGATATGTATATATCTCTAACTGTCTTTTGTAAATATCAACTCTACTTTCATCATACTTTCCTGTCTTAAAGTCTATTAACTCTATTCCCTCATCACTCTTTCTTAATAAGTCCAAAGTTCCCTCTATGATATAGTCCTTTTCCACACTATATGCTTTTAACTCTGCTGTCACTATATCTTCTAATCTATTCTGCTCAATATATCTCACTATATCTTGATATACCCTCTCTCTGATTTCACTACTAAACTCTGTCCTCAAACTCTTCTCCAAAGAGTTTCCTATACTCTCTACTAGCTCTCCAACTCTCTCTATATTAAAGAGCTCAGCTAAAAACTCCCTATGAACTCTCTCTACAACCTTATGAACATATATTCCATAAAAAGTTTTAGGATTACTTAACGTCTTAAATTTAAATTCCTTTACAAATCTATATTTTAATGGACAAAATTCATAAAGTAGTATATGCCCAGTATATGAGAGTAACTCTTTACTCTTTTTACTCTTTAGAGGCTCTATTTCTAATCTATCTAGCCTAAATTTTTCATCATCTACATAGGGAATAGCTTCATAAATAGGTCTAAAGGTTCTAGATGGAAGTTCATTTCTTCCAGAACGATTCTCTATACTTGTTAAAACCAATAGATTTTGAGCACGAGAAAATGCTGTATAGTAAATTCTCCAAAAATCAAAAAGATTTTTTCTCTCTCTTGGCTCAAAATCGTCTCCTAATCTAAGTAACTCCTCTAGTATATCCTCCTCTGTTTTCTCTCTATCCATAGGAGTAGATTCTAATGAGCCAACTATTACAATAGGAAATTCAAGTCCTTTAGCCTGATGGAATGTTAAAAATGGAATTGCTCCTAATGGAAACTCCTCCTTACTCTCATACTCATCGACTCTTTTTAAGTAAAGATTTTTCGTATATACCATAAAGAAATATTTTACAACTTTCTCTATCTCATCTCTTGCTATATCCTCTACTTTAGAGAGAGCCTCAAACTTCTCTAAAATCTCACTGAATACTCCAAGATTATATGTCTCTCTTCCCTCTTTTACACTTTTACTCTCTAATTTTATAAAGTTCTTAAAAGTTTTAAACTGTAAAAGTGAGAAAAATATCTTTCTTAAACTTGGTATTATCCCTATATCCTCACTAGCATTTTCTTTTCTTCTCTCTACTAGCCAGCTATATAGCTCCTCGTCATTTTGTACCTCTCTTTTTAGTAAAGCTAAGCAATCCTTATAGTAATAGAATACTGATTGCCCTCTATTTTGTACCTCATCTAGCACCAAATATTTACAATGAGGAAAATAAACGAGAAGTGCCCCTATGACAAGCTTTATCTCTTTCCTTTCAAAAAAATCCTTAGAGCGAGGTGAATATACAGGTATTCCACTCTCTTCAAGATATTTTTTTAATTCCTTTACATTGGGACTTTGTACACTTCTAAATAGAAAAGCTATCTGACTATAATCTGCTATCTTCTTAGTTGTGTGTAACTTCTTTATAAATCTACATATATTCTCTTTCCACTGTCTTTCAGAATCTCCACCTATCCTTATTACTCCACTAGAATTTGGAAACTCTTTATCCTCTGGAGGTACTATCTCCTTTTCATACCTAAATTCCCGCCAATTTATTAGATTTATCCATTTATTACAAAATCTAATAATATCTCTATGAGAACGGTAATTTATATCTAAATTAATTTTCTTACATCTTCCTTTTTCAAATCTCTCTGGAAATCTTAAGATATTTCTTACAGTAGCTCCTCTAAATCTATATATTCCTTGGTCATCATCACCAACTACACAGATATTCTCTCTCTTTTCTCCCAATAAAAATATGATTTTCTCTTGAATACTATTTGTATCTTGATACTCATCTATCATTATATACTCTATCTTCTCTTGTAGTTTTTTTGCTACCTCTTCTATATGTAAAATCCTATAAAGCTCTCTCTGTATAGTAGTAAAATCCATCATATTTTCCTCTACTAACATCTCGTGATATACCCTATGAGCCTCTTTTAGAAATAGTATTTTCCTATTCTCTGTTCTAATATTATCTAATCTTTTTCCCTCTTCGTTTATCTTATTTAACCACTCCAATATCTTTTTACTTCTTTCCCAACTATTTATCCCCGGTATATCCCTAAAAAACTCTCTATATCCCTCTATCTCACTAAATCTTTTTATTCTACTATATATAAAGAAATGTTGGTCAATATCATCTAACACCCTATATCCATCTCTAAAGAAAGAGTACTCTATATTCTCATCTATAAGTCTTAAAAAGATAGAATGAAGAGTTCCTATATACATCTCATTTATATTTATCTTCTCATTTTTCTCTTTTATTCTCTCAGATATCCTTACAAGTAACTCTCTAGCTGATTTTTCAGTAAAAGTTGAAAGAAATATATTCTCTGGCTTAACTTTTTTCTCTACTAAAAGATGTATAGCTCTCTCTACCAACGTTCTAGTCTTTCCAGAGCCCGGTCCAGATATTAATAGTACTGGTCCCTCTGTAGTTACTACTGCTTCATACTGTTTCTCATTTAACTCCATTCTCTCTTCCTCCTACCACTCTATTCAAATTTAATTATACCATATATCTATACATTTACTAACCTAAATTTCTATTAGTTCTATATATAGAAAAATTTTTCTATTTTTTAATATTCTTAATCAAATTCCTCTTGAATTTTTCTTTAAAAAGGGGTATCATCATCTTATGTGATTAATTTATTTGGGGTGAAAAATTGAAAGTTTTACATGGACTTTTATTGAATTGGATGTGTATGCTATGTTTTTTGGGGGGATTTATTAATACTGTAAGTATTGCAAAATATTCCTATACAGTTTCTCATTTTACTGGTCATGTTTCTAAAATAGCTATCAATATCGGGGAAGCTCATTTTTTAGAAGTTTTTAAAATTTTATCTATCATAATTGTCTTTGTTATAGGTTCTACTATTTCAGGTTTCTTAGTTGATGGAAGAGAGTTTAATTTAAGAAGAAGATATGGTTTTTCTATGCTTATACTTGGTCTTGGACTTCTACTACTCTACCTTACAGTTAAAGATACTTGGTTGTTTTTCTACTATCTTCCATTTATGTTGGGAGTACAAAATGGCCTCTTTATTTCATACAAAGGAGTTGTTGTTAGAACTAGTCATGTCAGTGGAATTATTACAGATGCTGGAGTATATTTAGGTCATTATTTGAAAGGAAAAAAAGAGGATAAATGGAAGATTTATTTCTGTCTTACAAGTATTTCAATGTTTTTACTTGGAAGTTTTTTTGGAATAGAATCTTACTTTTTATTAAAAGATAGAGCTTTTGTTATAGCAGGTTTTGGTTACATCACTGTTGCTTGTATTTATTTCTCTTTAAGACATAGATATAGGCATGTTTTACATCTTACTGATGCACACTACCATTTTCAATAATTACAGATAAAAAGCTAAGGAGAAAATCCTTAGCTTTTTGTATTCTATAATCAATATATTAAAATAAATCTCTCCAATATTTAACTTTATTTTTCCAAACGTAGCTATACTCATCAATCAAATCTGCTACCTCTTTTGATTTTATCCCAGTTAATAGTTCTACATCATGGGTTACTATTCCCATTTATCCCTCTGCTATTCCTGTTTCATTAGTTATCATATCATTGCTACAAAACGGAACTGGTGACTTACTAAAATCCCCATCTATTGTTTCTGGAATATATAAATTTTCCAAATATTCCTTAAACTCTTTTGAATTCACAGGAACATATTTAAACTTTTCTCTTCCAATCTTTTTAATCCTAGCTTTTAACTAAGAATAAGAGAGATTTTTTCATTTAACTACTATTTCTTTTTATTTTTTAATTTTTCAAGTAAAGCTTCATCAATATCAACATCATTTTCTTTTGAAATGTCTGGAATAGTTCTTTCCATAGGAATTACTCCTATTCCCATAACAATTTCATAAGGTAATGATACTCTAAATGTTTTTAACTTTTTTAACATATCCTCTACTTTTTCTTCTGGAAGACTCAATAAAAATATACAATCTGTTCCTGGCCAAATTTGAGTATTCTTATGTTTTAACTTTTCACTCCAAACACTTTCTACCTTTCTTTGTACAGTATAGAAATGAAAGTGTATATCATCAAAAAATTCTTCTAACATTGATTTATGTGACTCGTTAATATAGATCATCATTAATTTAAAATTTTCAAATTTTTTCATATGTTATCCCCCACTATTCTGCCTTTTTATTAAAAAGTTTCTTTAAAAAATTTGCAACCTTTTCAATGAAATCCTCTACTAGTGTAAATAATATTGGTATAACAACTAGTGTAAGTAAAGTTGAGAATGTAAGTCCACACATTACAGTAATAGCCATTCCTCTGTATACCTCTGATCCTTCTCCTATTCCTAAAGAAAGTGGTAACATTCCTAAAACTGTTGTCATTGTTGTCATAAGTATTGGTCTAAGTCTTGTTCTACATGATTCTAAAACAGCTTCTGTTCTATTGCTTCCTCTCTCTATTGTAAGTTGTATAAAGTCGATTAAAACAATAGCATTGTTAACAACGACTCCTGCTAGAAGTATCATTCCTATCATAACCATTACGTTAACAGCTTGTCCAAATACTATTAATCCCCAAATAATACCGATTAATGCTAGTGGTATTGAACCAATTATTATAAATGGTAATAGGAAGTTTTCAAATTGAGCCGCTAGTAACGCATAGATTAGGAAGATTGAAATTCCTAAAGCCATTCCTAATTGACTTACTGAGTCACTTAAATTTTCTGAATCTCCACCCCATCTGTATGAAACTGAAGCTGGAGGATTTGATTCATTGAATGCTTTTACCATTTGATCTTGAATTGCTCTTGTTCCTACTCCACCATCATTTGCTGATACTGTAACACTATATATTCTATCAGTTTTATTTATTTCAGAAGAACCTTCAGCATAAACTATATCAACTATATCTGAGACTTTAATAAATTTATTATCTCCAACTTTGATATTTATATTTTTAATATCATTTATATCTCTTCTTTTCTCTTTCGGAAGTCTTACCATAACATCTATCTCTTCAGATCCTGTTTTTACTGTTACTGTATTACTTCTATCTCCACCTAATATAGAATAACTTAAAATTTGTCCTACACTTATTGGATCTAGTCCATAACTTTTAATTTTATCTCTGTTTAATACAATTCTAGCCTCTACGTTACCTGGGTCTAAAGTTGATTTTATATCAACAGCTCCTGGATATTGTTTTAATTTATCTATTATATTTTTTCCAACAACCTTTAATTCATCAAGATTAGTACCAACAATACTAAACTCTACATCTCTAGATGGTGTTCTCATTGAAAACTCTTCTGAAACACTTACCCTTGTATCTGGTATCTTTTCAGCAAGAGGTCTAACTTTATTTATGATATCAAAAACTGATATATCTCTTGTATCTTTTTTTCCAATATCTACGTTTACTGAAAGTTGATCATTTTGTGCAACTGTAAAATAGAATTTTGTATTTGGCTCATTCTTTACTATATCCTCTATTTGATTAGCTATAGCTATTGATTTATCTAAGTCTAGTCCTTTTCCTAACTCAACAGCAATTGAGTATCTACCTTTATCTTGTTTTGGGAAGAATTCCATTTTTAAGAATCTAGGTCCTACCATTAAAGATACTACAAATAGAATAATAGATATTGCAACTGTTTTTAATCTATTTTTAAGAGCCCATTTAATAAGCTTCATATAATTATTTTTTACAGCTCCAAATATCTTTCCTTCAGCTGTTATATTTATCTTATTACTTAAAAATCTACTTGCTAGCATAGGAATTAATGTTAATGATACCAATAATGCAGCAATATTTGAATATATTATTGAATAAGATAGATCTCTAAATATCTCTCTAGCAATCCCTGGTATAAATAGTATTGGAATAAATACTACCATTGTTGTAAGAGATGAGGCTATAACTGATAAAGTAACCTCTGTTGCTCCATTCTCTGAAGCCTCCATCACTGGAGAATGTAATTCAGTCATATGACGATATATATTATCCACAACAACAACCGAGTTATCTGTAAGCATTCCTACCCCTATTGATAATCCCATTAGTGAGATTAAGTTAAGAGAAGTTCCATTTAGTGCTAAAAAGGCAAACGTAAAGATTATTGCAACTGGTAAAGCTGCCGAAACTAGGAATGTTGCTCTTATATTTTTTAAGAAAAGAAGTAGTACTATTGTTGCTAGTACAAGTCCTTGTACAGCTCCACTACTCACGCTAGAAATTGAGCTTTCAATGTCTTCAGAAGAATCCATTAATACCTTATATTCTGTCCCTGGAGGCATTACTGACTTTAAGCTTTCTATCGCTTTCGTAGCTGCTTTATTTAATTCGATAGTACTTCCATCAGCTGATTTTTCTATAGCTACTGGTATAGCTTCTTTTCCTGATAGGAATCCTTTATCTGAGAAATCTTCAGTTGTTAAAACTATATCTGCTACATCTGATAACTTTAAAGTATTTCCATTACTTTGGATTACCATATTTTTATACTCATCAATATAGTTTAATTCTCCCATAAATCTGGCAATTATATTTTTATTTCCAGTTTGCACTGTACCTAATGGTAAATTTTTACTAGATATAGAGATTAAATTATATAACTCTACTGGCGTTAAATTATATGCTGCTAATTTATCGCTGTCAAATTGAATTTGCAATTGCTTGTCTGGGTTACCAAATACTAATACTTGTCCTATTCCTGTTAAACTTTCTAATTTAGGAGTTAGATACTCTTCAATAAATGTACTTAACTCACTTCTATTTTCTGCTGAGAACATAAGAATCATCGTTAAGTTTCCAGCTCCAGCTTCTACTTTTTTAGCTACTGGTGTTCCAGCATCATCTGGTAGATCATTTGTTATTTTAGATAGTTCTCTTTGAATCTCTGTTGTCTTTTCATCTGCATCTATACCAAAGTTAAATTCAACTACAATTGTTGATTTTTCAAAAGTTGAAGTTGATGAAATTTTATCTATTCCCTCTACGTTTGGTAGTATCTCTTCTATTTTTTTAGTAATTTGTGTTTCTACATCTTCTGCTACCGCTCCACTCCAAGTTGTACTTATTGTTACAACCGGAATTTCCATATTAGGTAAAAGTTCTGATTTCATTGAAAGCATTGCCATAAGCCCTATAAACATTATAGAAATCATAACCATTGTAGTAGCTACTGGTCTACGTATTGACAAACCTGCTAGTGTCATCTATTTTCACCTCATTATTTATTTTACTTATTTGTTGTACTTTCTTCTACTTTGTCTCCCTCTTCAAGACCAAATATACCTTTTACAACTATTTTATCTCCCTCTTTTATATCTTTAGAAGATATTTGTGTATATGGTAAATTTGTAGCTCCTGTACTTACTTCTATTCTTTTAGCTACTCCGTTCTCCACTTTATACACATATGAAAGTAAATTTCTTACAAATATAGCTTCATCACTAACTGATAACGATTCTATTTTTCCTGCTGGAACAGTTATAAATGAATACATTCCATCCTTCACAACTTTATCATTATTGTTAATAGCTACTTTTATCTTAAATTTTTTAGTATCATTTTCAGCTATTGGGTTTATCTCTATAATTTTTCCAACTAAAGTTTTATTAATATCTGGAACTTCTACTTGAACCTCTTCACCTAATTTTATTTGATTTAACCATTCTGCTGGGAATCCTATATAAGCTTCCATTGAGCTATCATCTATCACTGTAAATAAAGTATCTGTTGCTGAAACTTTATTTCCTACTTTTCCGAAAAGATTTCCTACAACTCCAGAAATCTCTGCTTTTCTAGATAACTTATCATAATCAGATTTTGCCGATTCATAACTAGCTTTTGCTGATTCATAAGCTCCTCTAGCACTAATATAATTATTTTCATAATTTACATATTCAAGATATGAAACCAATTCTTCATTATATAATTTTTTAAATTTTTCATAATTGTTTTTAGCTATCTCCATTGCCGCTTTACTTGAAGCATAATTAGCCTTTGCTGTAAAATAAGCTGACTCTGTTGTACTATCTGAAAGTACCATCACTAATTCACCTTTTTTTACTTTATCTCCGTTTTTCTTTAATATTTTCTCGATTGTTCCACCTTTTTCAGTTTGATGGTTAACTTTCTCCTTTGGCTCAAGAACAGCATCAGTTCTAAAAACCTGATTCATTGTTCTTACTGCTACTCCCTCAGTTACAACATATTTAACAGGTTTTTCTATTACTTGTTCTTCTTTCTCTTTCCCACAACCTACTAGTATTAGCATTAATACAAATACTAAATATTTAGCTTTTTTCATCTTTTTCCTCCTGATAATATATTTTATTTTTAAATTAACATTGATCTATATTTTTCAAAAGCATATAGATAATCAATAACTACTTGGTTATAACCTACTTTAGCTTCTCTAACCTGTGTCTCAGAGGCTAAAAAATCAATAGTTGAAATTAAGCCAGCAGCATATTTTTCCTTATCTATCTTATAGTTTTCTATAGCTGCCTCTAAAGCTCTTCCTTTAGAATCTCTCTCTTTTTCTAATTTAATCAATTCTAAGTAAGCATCTGTTACATTAATATCAATAGTATCTTTAGAAATTTTTTCTCTTAACTCCTCTTGCTCTTTTGAAATAGCTGCTACTCTATAGCTATCATAGTTCTTCCCAAATTCAAATACATTCCAAGTTATTTGAACTCCTCCTCTCCATTCAGCATCATCCATAGTAGCATTGTATTTTCTTCTATCTGACTCTACTCCGTAACTAGCAAAAGCACTTACTTGTGGTAACATATCTGCTCTTGCTACTTTTCTTTGAGCATCTGCCATATCTACATACTTACTAGCAACCATTGCATCTATACTCTCTGTAAGAGCTTGATTTAAGTCTGCTTTAAAATCTATGTTTCTACTTAAATACATAGGTACATCAAACTCTACAACTGTTAAATCCTCTGTTCTTGGTAAACCAAGTTTTAATTTTAGATTTTCTTTCTGAACTGCTATCTGATTTTGTGTCCCTATAATTTGTGATTCTACTTCTAATATAGAGTATTCTGTCTTTAACATATCTGCTTTTGTTATCAATCTTAAATCTAATTGAGCCTTTTGTTTATCATAAGTTGCTTTTAATTCCTCTCTTGAAGATATTAAAGCCTCTAAATCTTTTTCATTTCTAACTATATCTGAATAAACTTGAATTGTTTCTAATCTAATATCTCTTTGAGATCCTAAATACAAAAGATCTGCAATATTTTTATAAGCATTAGCATATTGAATTCCACCTAGAATTGCTCCCCCTTGAAAAATAGGCTGAGATATAGTTATTTTTTGTAAATATCCACCTTTTGCATCAGTTTCTCTCTTTTTTCCACTGTCTAATCTTTGACTTGGTCTCTCTTCTACTGTTATCTTTCTGTCATACTCACTTCTAGTGTATGAACCAGTGTATATTACACTTGGAAGAGCATTCTTAAATGCTATCCCTACATTTAATTTTGCTGTTTCTACATCTTTTTGAGATATTTTGATCTCTTTACTATTATCTAAAGCCATTTGAATAGCTTGATCAAGAGTCAGCTCTCTTGCAAAAACAGAACTACTTAATACCAAAAGTAATCCCCAAATCTTTTTCATAATTTACCTCCTAATATGTTAAAAGTTTCTGTTAACTTAAATCTATGTAAACCACTCCTAATCCTTTGTAGTATAATAATTTGTCAAAGATTATTTTTCCTCCCTCATTTTGAGGGAAATACAATAAGAAAAGGAGTAGTTACTAACTATGTCTA
>JAHLFN010000072.1 GCA_018883725.1 Candidatus Fusobacterium pullicola
TTAAAAAAGGAGAAAATTTGATGAAGTTAAAAAAAATAGGAACACAAATACAGCAAATTCGTAATGCAACTATAAAATTAAGCTATGGAGGCTATATCTTTCTTATTGATCCATGGCTTGCTCCTAAAGGTGCAACAGGAAGTTTATTAGAATTAAATAAAGGAGAGTTTAAGGTAAAAGAATTAGTAAAAGAAAGTATAAGAATGCCAATATGTGATTTACCTTTTTCCACTACTGAAATTTTAGAAGATGTAGATTTTTATATTGTAACACATTTACATCCAGATCACTTTGATATGGATAATTATAATGAAGTATTAGATAGAAATATTCCTATTTTTATTCAAAATAATGCAGAAGCTGATTTTATGAAAAATTTAGGATTTAAAGATATTAAGATATTACAAGAAAATGGAAGTTCTTTAGGAAAAATAAAACTCACTAGAGTAGAAGCTTTACATGGTTCCCTAACTCCGTGTGGTCCAGCTAGCGGTCTTATTTTTGAAGCTGAAAGAGAACCCACAATATATTTTGCTGGGGATACAATTATGTATGATGGAGTAAAATCTGTAATAGAGAAATTTAAACCAGATATAATAATTTTAAATGTTGCTGATGCTTTTTTTATTAAATATGGCCATTTAATAATGGATGAAGAAGCAATTGATATCATTCATAAATTAGCTCCAAATGCAAAAATAATTGCTTCTCATTTAGATAACGTTGCTCATACTTATCTTACAAGAAATATATTATTATATAAATTAATCCAAAAAGGAATTGAGCAAGAAATTCTTATTCCAAATGATGGACAGATTTATGATTTTTAACTAAAATCTCTTTATAAGGAACTGCTGTAATTTTAATACCACTTCAGGATTTAATTTCATTTTTCTTATTTTTAAAATTTTGTTATTATCTTAAAATTTGAATTATCTAATTCAAAGAAAGAAAAGTAAAAAAGCTCTATTTCATTTATCAAAGATCTTTTTAAAAGATAAGAATATCTAATAATAAAAAGATTCATATTTTTTATAAAAAGAAAAAGATGGAGTATAAATCAATAATTTTTAGTCATCATTTTATACTCCATCTATATCATTACTTATCAGTATATCCTTCTATTATATTTGTTAAATGATCTCCAACTCTTCTATAGAAATTTATAATATCCATAAAATTTGTAGTAGTCATTGTAGTAGCTGCTTCCTTTATTCCGTGATCCATATAATTTTTCTTTGCTGATTTATATAAACTTGTAACTTCTTTAGCATCTACAACACACTCTTTTATAAGAATTGGATTTTTTTCTTGATATCCTCTATCTATATGTTTAAAGAAATCATTTGTCTTTTCATGTAAACTCATTACTACTTCTATTTCATTTTCTGTTAGAAAAACAGCATTATCATGTAATTTCTTTAATCCATTAGCAATTCTTAATAAATAATCACTAATTGTTTCATATTCATCTGAAACGATTAAGTTATTTCTAATATCTCTTCTTAAACTATTATTTATGTCTTTATTATTTAAAATTACGAAATTGGCATCTGTAATCTCTTTTTGATAAAGATCTAAGTCATCTTCTATTTTTCTAAGATCCTTTATTTTATCATCAGTTAAATTCTTAGAGTTACTATACATATTTCTAACTTCATCAAACATTATTTGAATCATTTTACCCATATTTCCAACTTCTACCTTTGTTTGCTCTACAACAACTCCAGAAGTTTTTAACATAAGCTCATCTATCTTAGTTTTTCTATCATTTACTTTTCCATCATCTTTTACAACTTTACATAGAAAATCTGCTAAATATCCTATAAATGGAGTAAACATAATAACATTTACAACATTAAATGTTGTATGAGCTGTTGCAATTGCCATTGTCATATTAGCTTCTGGATTACTGAATAAAGCTAAAAATCTTAAATAAAATGGAAATACCGCTGTTACCCAAATAACTCCAAAAGTATTGATAATTGTATGAGCATATGCTGCTCTTTTTGCATTTACATTTGCTTTTAATGTAGCTAAGATAGCAGTTATAGTAGTACCTACATTTTCTCCTAAAACTAAAGCTACTGCTGTTTCATAAGTAATTAATCCTTGTACAGCTAAAGTTATTGTTATTCCTAACGTTGCTGAAGATGATTGAACTATAGCTGTTACCATAGCACCTACTAAAGCAGCCTTTAAAACACCAAAATATGTATCAGCTGAAAACATATGGAATAATCTTACAAATTCTGGCATACTTCTTACAGGCTTAAGTCCACTGCTCATCAACTCTAGTCCTAAGAATATCATTCCTAATCCCATTATCGTTAAAGCTCTAGTTTTAGCCTTATCTCCCTTTAAGAACATATGAGCTATTGCAGCAGCTCCTACAATTGGCAATCCATATTTTCCAATATTAAGAACCAATATCCATCCAGTAATAGTTGTTCCAATATTTGCTCCAAATATTACTCCCAATGCTTGTTTCAATGTAAGTAACGATGCGTTGACAAATCCAATCGTCATTACAGTACTTACAGATGATGATTGTACAAGCATTGTAACAAACATCCCCATCAATATAGCTACAACTCTATTAGTAGTTAAAATAGCTAAAAATCTCTTTAACTTCTTCCCTGCTAATTTTTGCATTCCAGAAGACATGTTATCCATTCCATAAAGGAAAATTCCAAGTCCTCCAAGAACCTTAAAAATTATATCCAGATACATTTTACCTCCTAAAATAAATAAGAATTTATATAACTTTTCTCTAAAACTTCAATATTTATAACTTTTTAAGAAAAAAGCACGACATTTTATTATATTATCTTATTTAGGAAAATTCAAGTTTTTAAATATAAAAAATATTTTTTTTACTTTTTTTTACTTTTTTTGCATGTTTTTTTCTTTTTTAAAACATTTTATGATTACTAGTTATCTCTTTAATGCCTGTAAAGTTTTCTCTAAAGCTCTTAGTGTGTAATCTATTCTAAAATAACGTGCATTTTCCCCCATATGACCTATTCTTAATACTTTATCAGCTAGATATCCATATGATTTTCCTAACATTACTTCATGATGCTCTAGCATATAATTATATACCTCCTCAATGCTGTATCCTTCAGGAATGTAAAATGCAGTCACTGTAGGAGAATATCCACCTTTTAAATATAATTCTAATCCTAAGTCCATTAATTTTATTCTTGTGTACTCTGCTGCTGTATAATGTCTTTCTCTTACCTTATCAAGCCCCTCTTCAAACATATTGTCTATAGCTACTCCTAAAGCAACTATTGCAGACATTGGCATTGTATATGGAAATAATTTTTTCTCCACACAATTTTTCCATAAAGAAAGATTACAATAAAAAGATGGTATTGGAGTTTTTCTACTTTCAATAACATTCCAAGCATCATCACTTATTGTCATTATTGTAAGCCCTGTTGTAGCTGAAAAGACTTTTTGTGAAGCTCCTAAAGCAATATCAATTCCCCACTCATCAACTTTTAACTCTGTTCCTCCTACAGATGAAACAGAGTCTACCACTGTCATTATTCCCATAGATTTTAATGTTTTACATATATCCTTAACATTATTTAAAACACCTGACGGAGTATCACAATGAACGACAGTAGCATATTTATACCCCACATCTTTATTTTGCTCTAAAAATACTCTCAACTTATCTGTATTTACTTGATTATCTAAATCACTTTCAAAAAGTGTAACTTCACCACCATAGATCTCTACTAAGTCTTTAAAACCTGCTCCATATATTCCATTAGCTATTACTAAAACTTTATCTCCTTTTTCAGTAAGAGAAGCACAAGCACTATCTAATCCAAGCATTCCTTCTCCTGCCATAATTATAGTTTGTGCTTTCTTAGCCCCAAAAATTTTCCCTATTTTTTTACATAATTGTCCATAAAATTCAAAAAATTTAGGATCGAAATCTGAGTTCCCATAATAATTTCCCCTCGCATGTAATACGTTCTCCCTAGCCATAGTTGGTCCAGGTGTCATCATAAGATAATTTGCTCTTTTCAAAAAGTCCACCTCCAATAAATATTATAAAATTAAAGTTCTTATAATTTAAATATTTTATATTATAACACATCTAAAAATAATTGAAAATCCTACTTTAAATAGAACTCAAACCAATTTGTTATCTCTTCTAGCCTTTTAACTCTATGTCTAGGTTTTCCACTTCTTGACAACTCATGATTTTCTCCTCTAAACATACATAATTTAGCTGGAACACCATGATATTTTAGTGAAGTAAACATCTGTATTCCCTCTACTACCCAACATCTATAATCTTCTTCTGAATGTATAAATAGCGTCGGAGTTTTTACTCTATCAGCATATCTCATTGGAGAGTGCCACCATAGTTTCTCTGGATTATCCCACGGACTAGAAGCATTTTGATCTACATTAAAATAGTATCCTATATCTGTAGTTCCAAACTTTGAAAACCAGTTAGCTATACTTCTTTGAGAGGCAGCACAAGCAAATCTATCTGTATGTCCTATTATCCAGTTAGTCATAAATCCACCATATGATCCCCCAGTAACTCCAATTTTTGTTTCATCTATCGGATAAGCTTTTATTACTTCATCTGTAAACTCCATTAAGTCTTCATAATCAATTGTTCCATATTTGCCTCTGATATCAGCAAATTCATTTCCTCTTCCATCTCCACCACGTGGATTACAGAAAAATACAAAGTACCCCATATTTGCCCAAACTTGCATCTCATGATAAAATACTTCTCCATATACAGTTTTAGGTCCACCATGTATATCTAAAATTCCTGGGTATCTCTTTCCTTCTTCATAATCTACTGGTTTCATTACCCAACCTTCTATCTCTACTCCATCATTTATAATATTAAATTTTTCTGGAATAGATAATTTTTTACTCTCTACTATACTCTCATTAAATTTCGTAAGTTGTTTTTCTTCACCATTTTTTAAAGAGTATAACTCTTGAAGCTTGATTCCTCTAAGTCCAATAAAGTATATTTCTCCTTCACCTATAGCATAACTATCTACCGATCCCTTAGCTTTTGTTAATATTTTTTCATTACCATTTGTATCTATTGTACTTAAAAAAGCATCGTGCATTACTGTTGTTAAAAAGTAAAGCTTATTATCCTTTACTCTAAAACTTTTTCCACCACCATATCTACAATCTGAGCCAACTGTATTTACCATCCAAGTATCATGTTTCTTAAATAGTTCAAGCTTTCCATTTTTTATCATATAAAAATCTGGATTTTGGTTTATCCCATATTTTAGTGTATCATTCAAACCACATAGTATTCCTTCACCAAAAAACTCTACAAAATTAACTCTATAATCTTCTCCTGGAAGTATTAATTCTGTTTTTTTATTCTTTATATCATAACTATATATAGCTTCTCTCTGCTCCTGCTTATCTTTATATCTATTTATTACATATAAGATTACTCCATCTTTATATGAATAATAACTTACATTTGATATTGTATCAGATATCGGAGTTAATTCTCCATTTATTCTATTGTATACATATAATCTATTTCTTTTTTTATTAGTAAATCCATTTCCATTACTCCAAAATGGTATCTCATCTAAAATTTCATAATCTTTACTTTCTTTTATCTTTTTAACAGCCTCTGCTCTTTCGTCGCCTACAAGCTCATTTAAATTTATTCCGTAATTATCATATTTAGCAGTGATTATAAAATTATCCTTATCTATACTCTTAATAGATGTTACTAACATTGGAATTCTCATATACTCTTGAGCTTCTCCACCTCTTATATCAATTACATAAAAACAAGTCCAATTTTCTCCTTCTTCTACTCTAGCCTTTAACTTTTTATCTCTCATACTTGGGAATAGTATCTTAGTTTCATCTAACCATAGAAAACTTTTTTCCTCATTCATTCCAGTTAGCTTAATATATTCTTTTGTGCTATTATTCATTATCCAAATATTAGAATTGTAATTATTTTCTTCATAATCTCCCTTATGAACTATAAAAGCACTATTTCTTCCATCAGGTGAAACCTCTATTCCAGATAGATACTTATACTCCAAAAAATCTTTTAATTTTAAATTTTCCATATTCAACACCCCTTTAATATTTTCTATTTATATATTTTACAAAATTTATTTAAAAAAATCTATTTTTTTAAAAAAAAGATATTAAAAAAATAGATTTACATGTATAATATATATTATCAATAATTTTAAGGTGATTTATATGAATAATAAAAAGATTAGGGAACAAATTAAAACTTCAAAAAGAATCGTTATTAAAGTGGGAACATCTACTCTTACATACCCCAACGGAAATTTAAATTTTAATTTAATGAATAAATTAGCTTGGATATTAGCTGATCTTAGAAATCAGGGAAGGGATGTTATACTTGTAACATCAGGAGCTATAGGTGTTGGTTCAAAAAGTTTAAACTTTGAAAAAAGACCTACAATCATAAGAGAAAAACAAGCTGCTGCTGCTGTAGGTCAAGCTGAACTTATGCATATATACAAAAACTTTATGGGAGAATACAATCAAAGAGTTGCTCAAATTCTTCTTACAAAGGATGATTTTAAAGAGGGAGAAAGAAAAACAAATACAAATAATACTCTTGAAACTCTTCTTGACTTTGGGGTTATCCCTATTATCAATGCTAACGACACTATATCTACTTTTGAAATAGAATTTAGTGATAATGACAGATTATCAGCAAGTGTTGCTTCTCTATTAAAAGCAGACCTTTTAATAATTCTTACTGATATTGATGCTCTATATGATGCTAATCCTAAAACTCATCCTGAGGCAAAAAGAATACCATATGTTGAAAAAGTAACTGATGAAATTCTTGCTATGGGTGGAGAAAAAGGAAGCGAATTTAGTGTTGGTGGTATGGAAACAAAACTTCTTGCTGCTAGAGAATGTTTTGATCATGGAGTTATGATGGCAATATTAGATGGTTCAAATCCTTCATTTATTGAAGAACTTATCAATGGTAAGGATATTGGAACAGTTTTTGGTAATGGAAAATAGGAGGAATTTATGGAGTATATTGAAAAACTTGGAGTTGCTGCTAAAGAAGCTGAAATTCAAATAGCTCAACTTTCAACTAAAATAAAAAATGAGATTCTTTTAAAAGCTGCTCAAGCTCTTTTAGATAACTGTAATAAAATATTAGAAATAAATAAAAAAGATGTTGAAAATGCAATTAATTCAGGAGTAAAAAAAGCTTTTATTGATAGATTAACTCTTACAGAAAAAAGAGTAGAGGATATGGCTGATGGTCTTAAGCAAATAGCTTCTTTAAATGACCCAGTTGGGGAATTTACTTATGGTAAAACACTACCTAATGGTCTTATTATTCAACAAAAAAGAGTTCCATTAGGAGTAGTAGCTATCATATTTGAATCTCGTCCTAATGTAACTGCTGATGCTTTTGGACTATGCTTAAAGAGTGGAAATGCTGTTATCCTAAGAGGTGGAAAAGAAGCTATTAATACAAATATAGCTATTGTTAATGTATTCAAAAATGTTTTAAAAGCTTGTAATATAAATGAAAATGCAGTACAAATCTTAGAAGATACAAGCCATGATACAGCTAATAAACTTATGAAAGCTCACCAATATATAGATGTTTTAATTCCTAGAGGTAGTGCTAGACTTATCAATACAGTTATTGAAAACTCTACAATCCCTTGTATTCAGACTGGAATTGGAAATTGCCATATATTTGTAGATGAAAGTGCCGATATAACTAAAGCTGTAAATATTATTATCAATGCAAAAACTCAAAGACCTGGAGTTTGTAACGCTGTAGAAACTCTTCTTATACATAAAAATTGTGCTGAAAATATTCTTCCTCAACTTGGAGAAGAATTGATAAAAAGAAATGTAGAGATTAGAGGAGATGAAATCACAAGAAAGTATATTCCTTCATCTATTCCTGCTACAGAAGAAGATTGGGCAACTGAGTATGAAGATTACATTGTAGCTATTAAAGTTGTAGAAAATTTAGATGAAGTTATAAAACACATTACTAAATATGGTACTAAACACTCTGAATGTATAGTTACTGAAAACTACTCTAATGCTCAAAGATTTTTAAATGAGGTGGATGCTGCTGCTGTTTATGTAAATGCTTCTACTAGATTTACAGATGGTGGACAATTTGGATTTGGAGCTGAAATTGGTATTAGTACTCAAAAACTTCATGCTAGAGGACCTATGGGATTAAAGGAACTTACTACTACTAAGTATGTAATCACTGGAAATGGACAAATAAGAGAATAATATTAAAATTTTGAGGAGCCTAATTTTCACAAGACTCCTCTTTTTTCTATTTTTTATTTAAAATTTCGCTTAAAAAACTTGATCCAAGTATCAAAACTCCACCAATTATTTGCAAAATCCCTAGATGTTCTTTCAATATTATAGCCGATATAATAATAGCAAATACTGGATCTATATAGCTAAGTACCGCTATTGTTTGTCCTTTTAACTCCTGTAATGATGAAAAATAAAGTAGATAGGCTATTCCAGTATGAACTATACCTAAAATTAATATATATGGAATAGAATTTAAAGAGATATTTAAAGATTTTCCGCTATCCATATATAAAACATAAGGTAATAGAGTAATTGTAGCAGAAAGAAGTTGAATTATTGTTATCTCTAGGCTATCTATTCCCTTCAAAAATTTATTCATTAAAATAACACTTGCATAAAATCCAGCTGCTAATAATCCATAGGCTATTCCTATTAAAGCACTTCCACCATTTATTCCATCTACTCCTACTATACAAAACATTCCTACTAAAGCCATTAAAACACATAAAAATTTTGATAGTGTTAATTTTTCCTTTAGTATAAATGGAGCTGATATTGTTACAAATATTGGTGCAAAATAATAGCTCAAAGTAGCATTTGAAATAGATGTGTATTTATACCCTTGGAATAAAAATATCCAGTTAAGTCCAACTGCAAAACCAGAAAAAATTAACAGATATATATTCCTTTTTATTGCTTCAATAGAAACTTTCTTCCTCAATAATGCCATAGCAAATAACAAGGTAATTCCACCTATAAAACCTCTTGTTAATGCTATTTCACTTGAATTTAAATCTATATTTTTTACGAATAATCCTATTGTTCCAAAGATTAACATAGCTATGATATTTCTCAATTTTGCTCCCATAAAATCATCTCCCATTCTATCTTATACAAAAAATTTTTATTTAAAGAATAAAGAGTAGCTAAAGTTGTATTCTCCAAGCTACTCTTATTACTCTTTATTTTTATTTAATCTAAGTTTAAGTCATTTTTTAAATAAGCTAATAGCTCATCTCTTGTTTCTTCATTTCTAAGTCCAAACTCAATATTAGCTTTTAGAAGTCCAAACTTGTTCCCTATATCGTATCTTTTACCTTCAAACTCATAAGCTATAACTTTTTCGCCATCTTTTAACATATCTAAAATAGCATCAGTCAGCTGAATTTCTCCACCTTTACCTGGCTTTTCCTTCTCTAAATATTCAAAAATCTTAGGAGTTAATAGATATCTTCCAAGACAAGCTAGTCTTGATGGTGCTTCCTCTATAGCTGGTTTCTCTATAAAGTCATCCATTTCTACAGTCTTTTCATCTAAATGTTTTGTTGGTTTAACTATACCATACTTAGAAACATCTTCTGCTCTTACCTCTTGACACCCTACTATACTATTCCCATATTTTTCATACTTTTCTATAAGTTGTTTAGCCACTGGTGCATCTGGATTGTATACTATATCATCTCCCAACGCTATAACAAAAGGTTCATCTCCAACAAATGGTTTAGCCTTTAATATTGCATGTCCTAATCCCTTTGGGTGATTTTGTCTAACATAGCATATATTTGCCATTGAAGATATTTTTTCTACCTTTTCTAAAAGTTCATCTTTTCCATCTTTTTCTAGTGTATTTTCAAGCTCATAAGAAAAGTCAAAATGATCCTCTATTGAGTTTTTATTTCTTCCAGTAACAATTATTATATCCTTTATCCCAGATTCCACTAATTCTTCAACTATGTATTGAAGAGATGGTTTATCTACGATAACAAGCATCTCTTTTGGTTGTGCCTTAGTCGCTGGTAGTACTCTTGTTCCCAAACCCGCTGCAGGTATTACAGCTTTTGTAACCTTCCTCATATAATCTCCCCTTCAAAACTTATTTTGCCTTTGATCCATTCTCTACTGCTGTATTTACTTCAATAAGTCTTAATCCACTCTTATCTTCTGTACTAAGTAGCATTCCTTGAGAGATCTCTCCTCTCATTTTTCTAGGTTTTAAGTTAGTTATAGCTAAAACTTTCTTACCTACTAATTTTTCTGGCTCTGGATAAAACTTTGCTATTCCTGAAAGAATTTGTCTTACATGATCTCCAACACTAACCTTAAATTTTAAAAGCTTGTCCGCTCCCTGAACTTTTCCAGCGTCTAAAATTTCTACAACTTGAATATTAACCTTATCAAAATCAGTTATATCAATTGGATTTTCTACTTCCATATTTTCATCTACTTGCATAGGATCTTTTTTAGGAGCCTCTAAAGCTTCTAGATCAAGTCTTGGGAATATTGGCTCTGCATTTCCTAAAACATGTCCCTCTTTTAATAAATTCCATCCCATAATCTCTTCTACTTTTGCTGTATGTATGTCTCTATTTTCACCTAATTGATTCCATATTTTTTGAGCTGAAGTTGGCATATATGGATAAACCATTACTGCAGCTTTATATAGTCCATCTATTAGATGATTCATTACAACTGCTAATCTATCCTTATTAGCTTCATCCTTTGCTAGTGTCCAAGGTGCAGTCTCATCTATATATTTATTTAATCTTGAGATAAATTTCCAGATAGCTTCAAGAGCTTTTGAATATTGAACTATATTCATTTGCTCATCAACTTCTTTTACTACTTCTGTCCAAAGTGCTTCTATCTCATCATCATATTTATCTCTAGTAACTCCAGTAGTAATTACTCCATTAAAATATTTTTTATACATTCCCAATGTTCTATTTAATAAATTTCCTAAATCGTTAGCAAGATCTGAATTTATTCTTGTAACTACTGATTTTGTAGAGTAGTCTCCATCATTTCCAAACTGTACCTCTCTCATTAGGCAATATCTAAATGCATCTACTCCATACTTTTCTATTTCAGATATAGGATCTACTACATTTCCTTTAGATTTTGACATTTTTTCTCCCTCAGAAGTCCACCATCCATGTGCAACTACTTTATCTGGAAGTTTTATTCCTGCTGATAATAACATACATGGCCAAATTATAGCATGGAATCTCACTATATCCTTTCCTAACAGATGCATTACCTCAGCATTATTCCAATATTTATCAAACATCTCTGGATTATTTTCATAACCTACAGCAGTTAAGTAGTTAGTTAAAGCATCAAACCAAACATAAGTTATATGTCCTGGAGCAAACTCAATTGGTATCCCCCATTCAAAGGTATTTCTTGAAATTGAAAGGTCTTGTAATCCTTGCTTTATAAATGAAACTACTTCATTTCTTCTTGAACGTGGAAGAATAAAATCTGGGTGTTTATCAATATGCTCTAATAAAGCATCTTGGTATTTTGACATTTTGAAGAAGTATGACTCCTCCTTTACTATTCTTAATTCTTTTCCACAATCAGGACAGTGATTTCCATTTACTATTTGATTTTCAGGTACAAATGTTTCACAAGAAACACAATATTTTCCTGAATACTCTCCCTTATAGATATCTCCATTCTCATAAACTTTTTTAAGAATTTTCTTTACTGCTTCCTTATGTCTTGGCTCAGTTGTTCTTATAAAATCAGAATACTCTATTCCTAACTTAGCCCACATCTCTTTAAATCTCGGAGCCATTATATCTGTCCATTGTTGTGGAGTGTATCCCTTTTGCTTTGCAGTCTCCTCTACCTTTTGTCCATGTTCATCTGTTCCTGTTAAGAAGTATGCATCATACCCCATTGTTCTTTTATATCTTGCTATTACATCTGCTGCTATTGTAGTGTAAGCACTTCCTACATGTGGATCACCATTTACATAGTATATAGGTGTTGTTACATAAAAATTTTTACTCACGATATTTCTCCTCTCTATTTTAAACTACTCTTTATATTTAAATATATTTTTCAGCTTCTCTATCTAATCTATTTAATTCATTTTTTATTTTTTCACAGTACTCATCTATATTGGCATCTATAGGAACTTCTATTGGTTCTCCCATTATATATACCATCTTCGTAAAAGGTTTTGGAAATTGAAACTTATCCCAAGCCTTTCTAAACTCCCATTTACTTTTATAAGCTGTTCCTGTTGGAATTATATATTTTTTCCCCTTTTGTGCCAGATATATCATCCCTGGTTTAACTTCATATATTGGTCCTTTGGGTCCATCTACAGGTGTTCCTATACTGTAGCCCTTTTTCATATACTTAATTAATGATATTAAGCTTGAAGTTGAATTTTTATCAGATGATCCTCTTATCATCTCATACCCCAACTTTTCTAAAGGAACAGATATCAATTCACCATCTTTAGAGGGACTTGCTAACACAGCTCTTTTTTCTATATAATCTAAACACAGTGTTGAGGCTACTAATTTATTATGCCAAAAAGCAAAAATATAGCTCTCTTGATTCTCTTTTATCTTTTCATTTTTTATCACTTTTACTTTCAATGTTTTTCTTATAATTTGAAGAAGATAATAAAGTATTGTACCATATCTTCTATATTTTTCCGTTTCTTTTTTTTTCTCCATTTAGTTCCCCCTATATTTAGAGTATCTCTAAACAATTATATCATAAAGATCTACTTTTAAAAAGATAGATTAAAACTTTTTTATTTTTAATCTCTTTTACTATTTCTTAGCTAATTCTTCATTTTGAAATTTATTTATCTTTATAAAAAAATTATGTAAAAATTTTAATTCCGATTCACTATAGTTTTCATATAAAAATTTATAAAAACTACTCTCTATTCCCTCTACTTTCTCACATACATCCTTATATGCTTCCTTCCCACTTTTAGTTAATTCTATATATATATCCTTTTTATTTCCTTCGTCTTGATATGTCTTTATATAATTTAAGGATATTAATTTTTTTATTACTTTACTTGTATAACCCTTGCTATTTTTTATTTTTTTGGATAATTGTGTTACATTTATTTTTTCATTTGATCCTATACAATAGAGATAATTATAATCTGTAAAAGTCAAATTTTTATCCAATCTATCTTTTAAAACATTATGATATTTCTCATTTGCGTATATAAATTCCTGCATCTCTAAATATATTTCTGGGATATAACTTTCACCTTTATCGCTTTTTAAAAACTCTTTATAAAATTCTCTACTATCCTCAATTAAATTAAAAAATTTTTTTATTACTTTATTAGAAATTTTTTTCACCCTCTTCCTATTTCTGATAGTTTCTTAGGAAACATTATATCTCAGATCTCTTTATTTATCAATATTTTTCTATAAAAAAAAGTAAATGTTTTATTTCTGTATTGTTTCTTAAGAAACATTTTTCTTAAGTTCTATTTATGTTAATTCTATTCCTATTCGTCCATTTTTAATATATTGACTTCTAAAATATTGTTCGGTATACTTAGAATGTAAAAATAAAACAATTTAGGAGGATTTTGTTATGAAAAAAGGGTTTTCTATCTTACAAAGAGTAGGTAGAGCTTTTATGCTTCCTATAGCAGTGTTACCTATGGCGGGGATACTTTTAGGAGTAGGAGGAGCTTTTACTTCAAAAGCAGTTATTGAAACATATCATCTTACATTTTTAGAGCCAGGAACATTATTAAATAAAATACTTGTTCTTTTCTCTAACTCTGGATCTTTTGTTTTTGCTAATCTTTCTGTTATATTTGCAGTTGGGGTAGCTATTGGGCTTGCTAATCAAAATAAAGAAACAGCAGCTTTATCTGGATTACTAGGTTTTTTACTTTTCCATACAGTAATTGGAACTGTTTTAGGATTTATGGGATATACTCCTGAAACAACTACTGTTCAAGCTTTTATGGATAGAGGGTTCACTTATGATGTAGCAGTTGGAAAAGCTGCTCTATATACTAAAGAGCTTGGAATATTTACACTACAAACTGGTGTACTTGGTGGTATTATCTGTGGATGTGTTTCTGCTATGATAACTAATAAGTTTTCTAATAAAACTTTACCAGATTATCTAGCTTTCTTCAGTGGAAATAGATTAGTTCCTGTTCTTACAATGGTTTTCTTTATTCCACTAGGAGCAATTGTTCCATTTATTTGGCCTTCAATATTTGCTGGAGTAGTTAAAGCTGGAGCAGCTTTTACAGCTATGGGACCTATTGGAACTTTCCTTTATGGATTTACAGCTAGACTTTTAAATGTATTTGGACTTCACCATGCAGTTTATCCACTATTCTGGTATACAGAGCTTGGAGGAACTATGGAAGTTGCTGGTCAACTAGTTGCTGGTGGACAAAGAATTTTCTTTGCTCAACTTGCTGATCCTACTGTAGTTCACTATTCAGCTGATGCTACAAGAACTATGACTGGTGGTTTCTTACCAATGATGTTTGGACTTCCAGCAGCAGCTTTTGCTATGTATAGATGTGCTGATGCTAGCAATAAAGCTAAAGTAAAAGGTATCTTAGCTTCTGCAGCTCTTACATCTTTCTTAACTGGAATAACTGAACCTTTAGAATTTACATTCCTATTTGTTGCTCCACCTCTTTATGTAATTCATGCTTTCTTAGAAGGTGTTGCTTATGGACTTTTACACTTCTTAAATGTAGCAGTTGGAATTACTTTCTCAAGAGGTATAATAGATTTCAGTTTCTTTGGACTTTTACAAGGAATGGCTAAAACTTCATATCAATGGATTTTAATAATAGGACCTTTCTATTCTATCATGTATTACTTTATTTTTAAATTTATGATAGAAAAATTCAACTATAGCACTCCTGGAAGAAATGAAGCTGAAGCTAAACTTTACACTAGAAAAGATTATCAAGGAAATTCTAACGAAGATTTAACTGATGATATCGTTGAAGCTCTTGGAGGAGTAGATAATATTAAAGGAATTGATGCTTGTATAACAAGACTTAGAGTAACTGTTAAAGATAGTTCTAAGGTTGCTGATGATGCTAGATGGAGAGAATTAAAATCTCAAGGTGTAATCAGAAGTGGAGAGGGTATCCAAATAATATATGGTACACAAGCTGAAATTTATAAAAATAAAATTATTAAAAAATATGGATTATAAGTTATATATCTCATAACAGTAAAAGGGCAGTTGAACTTACAACCGCCCTTTTTATTAATCTCTACATATACCTTGTTCTTTAGCTATTTTTTCTACAGCTGTAGCTACTGCTTCAGCTACTCTTTTATCAAATGGATCTGGAATTATATAATCTTTTCTTAATTCCTCATCTTTGATTAAAGAAGCCAGTCCCTCCGCTGCTGCAATTTTCATCTCTTCTGTTATTTTTTTAGATTTTGCTCTTAAAGCTCCTTTAAATAACCCTGGAAACACTAAGACATTATTTATTTGATTTGGATAATCTGATCTTCCTGTTCCAACTATTGCTGCTCCAGCCTCTAATGCTTCTTCCGGCATAATTTCAGGTGTTGGATTTGCCATTGCAAAAACTATAGCATCTTTATTCATTGATCTTACCATATCTTTACTTAATACATTTGGTGCTGATACTCCAATAAATACATCTGCTCCAACTATTGCATCTGCTAATCCTCCAGCAATATCTTTAGAGTTTGTAATTTCTGCTAACTCTTTTTTGGAAAAATCATACTTATCTTTATCACTTCTTCTTAAAATACCAACTCTATCTATAGCTATTATCTCTTTAGCTCCAAGTTTCTTTACTAATTTTATAATAGAACTTCCTGCTGCCCCAGCTCCATTTACAACTACTTTTATATCTTCTATTTTTTTATTTACTATTTTTAACGCATTAATTAATCCAGCTGCTACAACTATTGCTGTACCATGTTGGTCATCATGAAAAACGGGAATATCTAATTCTTGTTTTAATCTTGTTTCTATTTCTATACATCTAGGTGCTGATATATCTTCTAAGTTAATTCCACCAAGCCCTGGTGCTATCAATTTAACAGTTCTAATAATTTCCTCTGTATCCTTAGTGTCTAAACAAATAGGAATTGCATCTACATCTCCAAACTCTTTGAATAGCACACATTTTCCTTCCATTACAGGTAAGGCTGCTTCTGGTCCAATATCTCCCAATCCTAATACTGCTGTTCCATCAGTAACTACTGCTACTAAATTTCCCTTTGCTGTATATTTATATACATCCTCTTTATTGCTTGCTATCTTTCTACAAGGTTCTGCTACTCCTGGAGAATAAGCCAAGCTTAAATCTTCTCTATTTCCTACTTTTACCTTAGAAACTACTGATAATTTACCTTTATTTTTCTCATGTAACTCTAGTGATCTTTCATAAACATCTGCCATTTTTTATTCCTCCAGTTTTTTTATTTCCTTATAGTTTAATTATATTATTTTTCTATAAATAAGTAAAGATTTTTATGTTTTATTTTAGTAGTAATTAACTATTCTAGTACATATTTTTTTATTTGTAATATTTTGAAAAAAAATTTTAATATTTAATCATTCCTCCACCTAAAACAAAATCCTCGTAGTAAACTACTAAATGTTGTCCAGGGGCATTTTGTACATTTTCTTCCTCATATTCAAAATATATTTTTTCATTCTCTAGTAGAAGTTTTCCCTTTGCTCCAAAACTTGAAAATCTTGGTCTTCCAATGACTTCTTTTCCAATCATATCTTCAATATTTAACGGAGTTTTAAACTCTACTAACTCCACTCTTTTTCTTGATAACTCATCATATTCTCCCAAAACAATCTCATTTTTCTCAGGATTTATAGCTATAATAAAATATGCTCTTGGAAGTTTAAGATTTAACCCTCTTCTTTGACCAATAGTATATAGCTGATATCCTTCATGTTCTCCCATCACTTTTCCAGCTTTATCTACAAAATTTCCCTTTTTTATCTTCTCTCCTAAGTTTGCCTTTAAAAAGTCAATATACCCTTTCTTTGCAAAACATATTCCTTGGCTATCCTTTTTATCATGAACTTCTAAACCAATGCTTTTTCCTATCTCTCTTATCTCTACTTTAGTATATTTAAAAAGAGGAAATAGTAATCTAGGTATTTTATCTCCATCTAATCTATATAGCATATAACTTTGGTCTTTTTTACTATCTTCTGCCTTCTTCAAAAGAGTTTTATTAAACTCTTCACTATACTCTGTAGAACAATAATGTCCAGTTGCCACATAGTAAGCTCCCTCTTTGTCTGCTATATCAAAAAGTATCTTCATTTTTACTCTTTCATCACAGATTACACATGGCGAAGGTGTTATTCCACTTGAATATCCCTCTAAAAAATTATCAACTACTTGCTTTTGAAAAATATCCTCAATATCTATAACTATATGTTTTATTTCAAAAAATTTAGCTACCCTTTGTGCCGCTTCTATCTCCGCTTTTAAACCCTCCTCTTTTTTATGATTAAGAGTAACACCAATTACTTCATAACCTTGCTCTTGAAGCAAATATACAGAAGTAGACGAATCAACTCCTCCACTCATTCCCAATATAACTTTTTTTCTATCCATTATCATCTCCTTATTTTCTTATATGAATTTCTCCAATATTAAATAGTTTTTCTTGACCATCTATTTCAACTATCAATCTACCATCTTCAGCTATATCTTTAGCAACTCCAACACCTAGACTTTCCCCATATTTTACTATCTCTATCTCTTTATCTTTTAAATAATTATATGAGTTTATCTCTTTTAACACAAAGCTCCACTCCTCTGAAAAATATCTCTTAAATTCATTTATTATACAAAATATTATATCCTCTATCCTATAGAAATTTCCAGTTTTATTTTTTAAAGATATTGCCCTATCTTGAGCATATCCAAAATCACTATTATTTATATTTATCCCTATACCTATTATAAAGAAATCTTTTGTTTTTTCTACTAAAATACCACACAATTTTTTGTCATCTAAATATATATCGTTTGTCCACTTAAACTTATAATCTAAATACTCGATCTTTTTCAATCCACTCAATACAGATATTCCAGCAATTAAGGGTAATCTCATATACTCCTCTAAAGATATATTTTCTGCCTCTTTAAGAGCAAAGGAAAATATTGCCATTCCCTCATTTGATACCCATACATTCCCTCTACGTCCTACTCCAGCAGTTTGAGTTTTAGCAATTACACAATCGTAATCTTGTAAATTATTTTGCTCTTTTAAAAATTTATTAGTAGAATCTATCTCATCAAATCTAAATACTCTCATAATTCCTCCTTTCAAAATCTAAATTTTATTTCATTATCTTTAAAGAAGAAAAGAGGTTGTTATCATAACAGCCTCTAATTCCATCTTTATTTTTTAATTTTTTATTACATATATCTTACATATAGATATAATGTTCCTACTAATAGAGTTTCAAAAGCTATTAGTCCACCAAATTTAAAGAATTTCATAAAATCTATTTTACATCCAGCCTTACCTGCAGCCCCAACTGCAACAACGTTAGTTGCTGAACTTAGTATAGTAATATTTCCACCTAAACATGATCCAAATGATAATGCCCACCAAAAAGCTTGAGTATTTCCTAATCCATCAAATGAAGGTATCATTACACCTAAAATTTTTGAAACTGTAGCCGCATTTGCAACATTTCCTATTATAGATGTGAAAGCAGCTGATAACCAAGTTACAGCTATAACAGCCATGTCAAATTTTCCCTCTGTTAAGTGGATTATTTTATCCCCTATTATATTAATAATATTTAGATTTTCAATTCCTCTAATCATCATAAATAATCCTATAAAGAAGAATAAAGTTTCCCATTCTACATGTTCTAAAATCTCTTTTGGATGTCTCTTAGCAATTATTACTAATAAAATTGCTCCTGATAAAGATATTATAGCTAATCCTTTATTAATGAAGTTATTTAATATAAAACCTACTAACACTAAAGCAAATATTATAGCTGCTTGTTGTAAAAGTTTTTGATCTTTCAAACTTCTTGAAGAATCTAATTCCATAATTCTTGCTTTTAATTCATTTGATACAACCATATGTCTACCATAGATTATATAAACATTGATTATCAATATAACCATTGCTATAATTGACATTGGTGCTGTGTTAAATAGAAAAGCATTAAATCCTAAGTTCCCCTCTGCACCTATAATTAATTGTGTAGGATCCCCTATTAGAGTTGCTAATCCACCAATATTAGCAGACATTACCTCTGTTATTACAAAAGGAAATGGATCTAATTTTAATTGTTTTGCTAACAGTATTGATACTGGTGCCATAAGTAAAATTGTAGTAACATTATCTAGAAAAGCTGAACATAGAGCTGTTACAACAGCTAGTAAAACTACTAATCTAAATGGTTCTCCTCTTACTAGTTGTGCTACTTTAATAGCAAACCATTGGAATACACCAGTCTCTGATACTAAATGAACTATTATCATCATACCAATCAATAAAAATAAAATCTCTAATCTCTCTGAAACAGCTTCTAAAGCATCTTCTTCATTGATTATACCTATCAATGCCATTATTAAACCACCAATCATTGTTGCCCAAGCTTGAGGGACTTTTTCTGTTATCATCAGATAAAATACTGAAATAAAAACTACCAATCCTACTATTATATATATCATTTTTTATTTTCCTCCTTAAAAATATCTCCCCCACTATTTTAGTAAAAGTAATATTTTTATATATGTAAAACTTTTTTTATTATATCTGATCTTTTTATCATCCCATAATATTTTCCATTATCAACTACATATAATCTTGTTATTCCCTTATTTACCATAATGAAACAAATTTCCATGATAGGAGTTTTTCTATCTATTACTATCTCGTCTGATACTCTATAAAGATTTTTTATTGTAACTTTTGATTCATTTACTAAATACTCTTCAAAAGGCTCTCCCACAGTTAGGAAGTTTAAATCTTCCATAAGTGAAAGATATTCTGGCATACCATAATCAATAAGCTCTCTTTCTGTAATTTCTCCTAAAAACTTTCCATTTTTATCTACAACTGGAAGCCCACTTGTTTCTTCTAATATTAATCTTTTTGCTATCTCCTCTAACGTATTATCTGGAGTTGCTGGTTTAATATCTGGGCTAAGTACATCTTCTGCTACTATTCTATGTTCAAATTCAATATTAGCCTCTTGAAAATACTCAATTACTTTTTTAGGATTTCTTTCTTTTCTTATTTTTTCTAAAAGTTCTGTCTGTCTTAAAGCAAGTTTTGAGACTGCACTCATAACCTTTAATATATTTTTATTTTTTAATACATCTGAAATAATCAAAAAGACTAAATCTACTTTATCTTTTTGGTGTGTAGCTGCTATTTCACTCTCTATTGGATTATCAAGTAATCCGATAGCTACAATAAAGTCGTTAAAATTCTCTATTCTAGCATGAGGAATAGCTATTCCACTTCCTATCCCAGTAGATATCTCTTTTTCTCTTCTTATTATTGCCTCTTGTATTGATACTTGAGAAGCTTTTACTTTTTTGTCCTTCTCTCCTATTTTTTCTACCATCTCCTCTATTATCTCTTCTGGAGTTCTCCCCTTTAAATCAGTGAAGACAAAATTAGGATCTAGGTAACTTGAAAATTTCATAATTTTCACTCTCCTTAATAAAAATTTATAATATTTAAAAACTTTAAAAACATATTTATTTTAATTTAATTTAACAAAAGAGAGTTATGTTAAAACTCCCTTAACTCTGGTATTAACTAGTATACTCCTATTTTTAAAAATAAGCAACTCTTTTATTTAATCATAATAAAAAACTATCCAACAATAAAATAATTTTATTATTGGATAGTAATTCTACATTATTTTAGGGATAATTGCAAATCCATACACTGGTCCAGAATGAGATCCAATTGTTGCCCCAATCTCAAATCTTCCCTTATATTCAACCTTGCTATTCTCCTTTTGTTGATTCTTTATCTCATCTGCACTTAAAAGTTCCTTAGGAGTTCCTCCCCATGCTGTATAAAGTATCATACTTGTTTTTTTACTCTCTGTTTTTATAATTCTTTCCATCTGTCCAAAAGCTCCCGCTTCACCAAAAGCTTTACCATGAACAGTAATCTCTCCGTTTTCAAGCTTTAAAATAGGTTTTACTTTTAAAAATCCTCCAATTACTGAGGAAGCTCTTCCTATTCTTCCACCCTTTTCTAAATATTTAATATCATTTACAACAAAATACAGTTTTATTCTATCTTGTAACTGCTCTAATCTAGTAAGTATATTCTCCATACTTACACCATCTTTAGCCATTCTTGCTGCCTCAAGTACTTGATATCCCAATGACATCGCTACAGCTTTAGAATCTACTATTGTTATATTTTCACCTTTATGAACCATTCCCTTAGCAACTCTTGCTGCTTGTTGTGTTCCACTTAATTTACTTGATATATGAATAGATATTATTTTTTTATAACCTTTTTTAAATAATCTTTCATAAACTTCTTTAAATTCAGCTGGAGATGGCTGTGAAGTTTTAGGAATTATTGTTTCAGTTGTTATTCTTTTCCAAAACTCTCTCTTACTAAGTTCCACTCCATCTTTATAATAAGTATCCCCTATTTTTATTTTTAATGGTATAATTTCAATATTTAAATCCCCCATTAATTCAGGAGTTAAGTCAGAAGTAGAATCTGTTACAATAGCAATTTCTGGTAATGATATATCTCTTTGCTCAATATAAATATAGTAATGATAATTTTCCTGCCCTACACCTAATTCTACTTTCTCTACTTCATTTAACTCTTTGAAAACTTTATTTGCTTCTTCATCAGCATCTTTTCCATAAGATACAGTCACATTTAAACTATCCTTTGAAACATATTTTCTTACTATATCATCTAATAAACTCTTTAAATTTGTATTTTTTTCCTTAATCTTTCCATTTACAAGAGCAATATAATCTCCAACATTTATTATCAATTCATCAACTTTGGTATCTCTTACAGCTTGAGTTATTTCAATAGAGTAGTTACTTTTCATTTTTTCAATAGTTGTCTCAAGCTTCTCCTCTCTATCCTTAACTAAATAATATCCTTCTAGCATAGTTTTAGTTTCTATTACTAATATATCTTTCTTAGATCTCTCTGCTGCTATTTTAGCTGTTGATATTATATTTTTATTATTTGGTAAAATAATTATTCTCTCAGCTCTAATCTGTTTTATTCCCTCTTCTATATCTAAAACACTTGGGTTTTGTGTCTGCCCACCAATTAAAACAGCTGTAGCTCCAGCTTCAATATAATATTCTCCTAATTTTTTATTATCTACTATTGCAAAATATGCAACTTCACTTGAATTTTCATTATTTATTATGTACTTTTCATCATCTTTACTCTCTCTCTCTGATAATAATAGATTTTTATGTTGAAAAGCCATATTTTCAATCTTTATATTATTAAGTTGTCCATATTTTATAGCAATCTCTAAAACTTGACCAGGGTTGTTAGTATGAATATGAGTTTTTGTCTTATGAGTTGTTTGAGCACAAACCATTGAATCTCCATAACTCATAATCTCTTTCTTATATCCTTCTAAATCAAAATTTCCCTCTTCTATAATAAATTCTGTACAATATCTATACTTTATCTCTTCAGTAGTATGATAGCTATACTCCATTCTCTCTTTTCTTTTAGCTTGAGACTGTACAATTCTTTCTAAGTCTTTTAACATCTCTGGATCTGTTACAGATTTTTCAAACCCTTCAAGAACATAGAAAATTCCCTTTCCTCCAGCATCTACAACACCAGCTTCTTTCAATTTTGGTAAAAGATTAGGTGTTTCCTCTACCGCTTCCTTTGCAACATTTTTTAAATGTACTAAGAAAAGTATAAAGTCATCTCTATCACCTTGATATACAGCCGCTTCCTCTGCTACTCTTCTAATCACAGTCAACATAGTTCCCTCTACTGGTTCAGAAACTGCTTGATAAGCTCTCTCCTTTGCCATACCAAAAGCTTTTATTACATCATCAACTGTTATCTCTTCCTTATCCTCAATAGAGCTTAAAAAACCTTGAATAATTTGTGATAAAATTGTTCCTGAGTTTCCCCTTGCTCCCAATAATATAGCTTCTGATACTATCTCTACTAACTCTTTCATCTTAGGCTCATGATTTAATTTAATTAACTCATTCTCTACAGCTTGCAAAGTCATAGACATATTAGTTCCCGTATCTCCATCTGGAACTGGATACACATTCAAATCATTTAAAACATCAGCATATTTTGAAAGCCATCTACTTGCTGCTATTAAAAGTTTTGTCAATCTCATTGAGTTTAAGACTTTTATTTCTAATTTCATATAAAATTTTTACCTCCGATAAATTACTAGAATGTAGGAGGATTTACAACCCATATAGCTCTTGTTGGTTTATCTGTATTATTTTTAAATCTATGTCTTTGAGTCGATTTAAAATATAGGCTGTCCCCTTCATTCAAACTATGTACTACATCATCTATATACACATCTAACTTTCCTTCAACTATATAGATGAACTCTTCCCCGTGATGACTATAGTAACTTCTTCCACTCTCTCCATATGGTCCTATTTCATAAAGTATTGGTTCCATAGTTTTCTCCATATTTGATGATGTCAGAAGAGCCATCTTAGTATTTGAATCTAAACTCTCTATATATTTTCTAGCTTCTTTTCTTACTAACTCTGTATTTTGTCTTTCCTCTTCATCTTCTATAAGATAGCTTACTTTCACATCTAATGCAGTTGCTATCTTTTTCAAGTTTTCAATAGAAGGAGAAGCTTTTCCTTGTTCTATTTGTGATAAGAAACTTGCTGATAACTCTACCTTTGTTGCTAACTCTCTCAATGATAATCCTCTATCATTTCTACTCTTTTTTATTCTCTCACCTATACTGCTCATCTATCACACATCCTCACTTAAAATTTTTATTAAAGTAAAAAGAGTATGAGATACTGTTCTTTCCCTTATCTTATTTCTATCTCCTCTAAACACTCTCTTTTCTACGTATATTTTATCCTTAATCCTTATTCCCATATATACAAGTCCAACTGGTTTTTCATCACTTCCCCCACCTGGTCCCGCTATCCCAGTTGTTGAAAGTGCCACATCAGTATGAAGTCCCAGTACCATCTCTTTGGCTACCTCTTCACTGACAGCACCATATTTTTCTAAAGTTTCAGCCTTTACATTTAATCTTTTCTGCTTTGCTTCATTACTATATGAAACTACTCCCTCATAAAATATATCTGAAACTCCCGGAACATCTATAAGCTTACTTGCTAGCATTCCACCAGTACAAGACTCTGCCGTTGATACACTCAGATTTAATTTTTGAAGAAGTTCCACAACTTTTTTCTCTAATCTATCATTATCCTCTCCAAAAATGAACTCACCTATTCTATTATATATCTTTTTCACAATTTTTTCCACTTTATTTTTATTACTCATCTTACTTTGAAGTCTTATAAGGATACCATAATCTTTAACTAAGAACTCATAGTATATCCCCTCTTCTGTAAAAAACTCCCTAACAGCTTCATCTAATAAAGACTCAGCCATACCATAAGTAATTAAATCCTTTATATATATTTCATCATCTAGTAACTTTTTTTCCTTTGCATACCAAGTTAAAAATTTAGGTAACATATTATATAACTCTTTAGGTACCCCAGGAAAAGCCACTATATCATCTATATAAACTGCTGGAGCCATTCCTACATCATTTTTAAAAGTTACAGATCCCTCTGGTTTTTCAACCTCTTTGATATTTAGATTTTTAAACTTTAACCCTGCCTTTTCAAACTTATCTTTTAACTCTTCTAATTCTTCCTTATCTACAACAAGTGGTTTTTTTACATAATCTGCTATTACCTCTTTAGTTATATCATCAAGAGTAGGTCCTAATCCTCCAGACATAATTATCAAATCTACATATCTTTTACAATAATCTATAGCTCTATATATCTCCTCTTTAAAATCTCTTACAGTGATTTTAAACTCTATCTCCATTCCATACTTATTTAACTCTTCAGCTATATATAGACTATTAGTGTCTAAAGTTCCACCATTTAAAAGCTCTGTTCCTACAAGTATAACTCCTACTTTCATTTACCTTCCTCCTAAAAGAAAATAGTCCAGATACAAACCATAATAAAGTTTCCTATAACTCCAGCTAAAAAATCATCTAAAACAACACCTATTCCATTATCAAAGTGTTGAGCTTTATCTATTGGACCAATCTTTGTTATATCTAAAAATCTAAAAATTATAAAAGCTAATCCCATTGCTACTAAATTTTGAAATACACCTACAGGATTGATTAGAAAAAGTGTTGTAAGATATCCTAATACTTCATCTATAACTACATTTTGAGGATCCTCTTTTTTAAAAATTTCTCTCTCACATAGATCAGATACATAGACAGAGACTCCAAAAAAAGTCATCAAAAACATGAAGTAAAATGAGTTATATACCATATTATTTGGGAAAAATCCTCTTATAAAAGATAAAAGAATAAAAACTGGTATTCCACCTAATGTTCCAAAAGTTCCAGGTGCCTTTGGTATATCTCCCAATCCAAACCAAGTTCCTAAATTTCTTACCACTTTTCTATCCATAATTAATATACCCCTCTCTCATAGTTATAAGCTTTGTAGAATCCAGTTCTATTTTTCATATCTTCTAGTACTTTTTCTACCTCTGCCCCTGTTTCAGTTGTAAACTCTAATACTACCTCATCAATCATTAAATCGTTCAATTTTTTTAAATCATTTAGAATATTTAAAGGCTTTTCTAAATATATCTCAGTATTTCCAACATCATTTTTTATAGCTGTAAATGTATCTCCCTCTTCATTTTTAAGAATCTCTCTCTCCTTTTCAAATAAAGGTAACTCTATATACATTCCCTTAAGTCTTGAATATCCTAATATAGCTTTTTTCACAGAAGTTTTTCCAAGCTCTTTTATCTTTTCAAAACTTAACTCTGGAGATATGATCACACTCTCCACCTTTCCTGTTTCTGCTAATACCTCTACACTATATCTGTTTGTTATATTCAAGTTCCAATTTACCATAACCTTATCATTATTATTTTCTAGTAATTGATAAAGATTTGAGGCTAATTTACTATTTAAATCATGCTCTATTAAGCTTCCCTCTTTAGCTATATCAATTCCTCTTTTATATATCTTTTCTATTCCATATTTTTTTACTATATTCTCTTGAACAAGGTTAGATACTATAGCTACAAGTTCTATTTCTCTTGACTTTTCCTCTACTATAGGAAGTGAATATCTGTTTCCAGCCTTTCTTCTATAGCTTTCAACCAACTCTTTTTCTAATTTTTCTACACAATCTCTTCTCAAAGATTTTAGTACTGAAAGTGGCATAAAAATTCCCTCATCTATATCACAAGAAAACTCTCCTAAAGTGAATGTAGAATCTCCCATTTCAGATATCTTTTCTCTTAACTCTTCAGATGTAAGAGACTTCTTACTAGCTTTTTCAATCTCCTTTTCTCCTATGACTTTTACAGCTACCTCAATACCTAAATTATTTTTTGCAACTAACTCAAGAACTGGTTTTTCACCTATATGTCCTATAAAATTTCCAGAAATTAAAAGTCTTTGCTCCTCTTTCTTCATCTTACTTTGTGCATCATCATTTACCTCTTTAGAGTAACTTTTAAAAACATACTTACTTCCTCTAGGTACATCTTTCAATACTATTACCTCATTAGCTTCAGCAGATTTTCTACTCATATCTCCATTTTTTAACTCTATTTTATTAATATATCCTCCACCTAATTTCTCAAAATCCTTTGAAAGATATATTATTCCATCTCCTAATACTACTCTACTTTTTAATTTTAACTCTTTTCCACTTAATAATCCTAAATTTTTTCCTAAATTGTATGAATAATCTTTATTCATAATATAGTTATCATTTCCATAGAAATAACCTTTACTATATCCTCTATTAAATAGTTCAGAAGATTTTTCCTGTGCCTTTATCCCATCTATTAAATCTCTATAATATGAAACTGTTTCAAATACATAATTAGGGTCTTTCATTCTTCCCTCTATCTTTATACTCTCTATTCCAATACCTTTTAGTTTCTTTATCTCTTCAAAACCTAAAAGTTGGTCCTTTGGACTAAGTAAATATCCCTTTTCTCCACTGGAATTCTCATATTTTTTTCTACAAGGTTGAGCACACATTCCTCTATTTCCACTTCTACTTCCTATAAAACTACTCATATAGCAATTTCCAGAGTAACAGATACATAGAGCTCCTGAAACAAATATTTCTAACTCAATCGAAGTATTCTCCCTTATCTTTTTTATCTCTTCAAAAGTCATCTCCCTAGGTAATACAACCCTTGTAAATCCTAATTTTCTAAGATATTCTGCTTCATAGTGATTTCCAACCGTCATCTGAGTACTTCCATGGTACTCCATATTTGGGAAGTTCTCTTTCATATATTTAAAATATCCTAAATCTTGAACTATTACAGCATCTAATCCATGTTCATACAATACTTTCAGATTAGGATATAGAAACTCCATCTCCTTCTCCATCATAATTGTATTCAATGTTAAAAATATTTTTACTCCTCTTTTATGAGCATAATCAATTGCCTCTTTATACTCTTCTAAAGTAAAATTTTCAGCATTTCTTCTGGCTCCAAATCCTTTTAGTCCCATATATATCTCTTGTGCTCCCGCTTTTACAGCAGCATAAAATCTCTCCATATTTCCCGCTGGGGCTACTATTTTCATTTAATTACCTCTCTTAACTCTTTATATACTTTTAATACTTTCCCCTTTAACTCTTCCAATGTTCCATCATTCATTATCACTATATCAGCTCTTTTTATCTTATCATCTAGCGACATTTGATTAGCTATTATATTTCTAGCTACTTCTTCACTACTTCCATCTCTTTGGATAACTCTTTCAATTTGCTTTTTTCTATCTACACCAACCACAATAACTTTATCACATAGAGCATCCATTTTAGCTTCGTATAGTAAAGGAATATCAAATATTAAGAGCTCATCTCTCCTATTTCTCTCTCTTCTCTCTTTAAAATACTCTATCACTTGTGGATGTATGATACTATTTAACTTTTGAACTAATTCTCTATCTTGAAAAACTCGCTCTCTTAATTTTCCTCTAACTATTTTTCCATTTTCATCTAAAATATCTCTACCAAAAATATTACAGATCTCATCTATAGTAACTTTTCTTTCACTTATCTCTCTTGCAACTATATCAGCATCTACAATTTCTACTCCTAATTCCTTAAAAAAATTGCTAACAGTCGATTTTCCACTAGCAATTCCTCCAGTTAATCCTATTATCATTTTTTACTCCTAAATATTATAAACTATTGCTCCTGCTATCCCACATCCTACCATAATATATATAGGATTTGCTTTATATTTTCTTAAGAAAAACATACCTACTAAGAAAAATACTACAGATACATAATTTATAGAGATCTCTGACCCTAAGCTTTTTTGCCCTATAAAAGCTAAAAGCGTTATTGATATCCCTGCTGTTGCTATTAAAGCTACTACTGCTGGTCTTAATCCATATAAAATATCAGACATACTATTTAAATTTCTATATTTTACATATATGTGTGCTAAGAAAAGAACTATTATAAAAGATGGGCTTACACAACCAAAAGTTGCTATTATAGCACCTAAAAGTCCTCCTACTTGCGTTCCTACAAAGGTAGCTGTATTTATAGCTATAGGTCCAGGTGTCATTTGAGATATAGTTATAATATCTGTAAACTCTGTCATCGTTATCCATTTTTGTAGCTCTACTATCTCTTTTTGAATAAGTGGTAAGGAAGCATAACCTCCACCAATACTGAAAAGTCCTATCTTAAAAAAACTCCAATAAAGTTGTAAATAAATCATTGTATTTTACCTCTCTTCCTTCTATACATATTATATAGTAATCCAAAAATACCACATACCAATATAATAATCATTATATTGACATAAAAAGTTGCAATGAATACTGCAATCATTATTCCAATAGAAACTTTATCTTTTTTTCTAACATCATTTACCATATTAAAAACTACATCAACAATAATTGCCGCCACTCCTGCTTGCATACCATTCATAGCTCCATTCACTATCTTATTATCTCTAAAAGCTATATAAAATAGTGAAATTATTGAAATTATTATAAGTGGAGGTAACACAGTCCCAACTAAAGCTATTATTGCTCCTAAAACACCTGCCAATTTGTAACCTATTATAAGCGATGAATTAATTGCTATAGCTCCAGGTGATGATTGAGCAATAGCAATTAAGTTCAACATCTCTTGCTCATCTATCCAGCCATATTCATTTACAAATTTTTTTCTCATAAGTGGCACTATTACATATCCACCACCAAATGTAAAGGCACTTAGTGAAAAAGTTGAAAGAAAAAGTTTTAAGTAAAATTTTTTATCTTTTATCATTATTGACCCCTTTTTATTTTTTGTTTCTTCATATTATATAATTTTTTTTAAATTTTTTCCAATGGAATTTGTATTTCTGTTACATATTCATTTTTATTTTCTGTAATATGCATCTCTATGTGATAAATCTCTATAATATCTCCATTAACTTGTAATCCATTTATTTCCATATATTTTTTCAACTTTTTATAGTGCTCTCCTACAGTAGAATAATCTCCTCTAAAAAAATATGTCAAATACTCCCCAGCTTCTATAAAAGTTTCCATTTTATCTGTAGTAACTATAAATGTTCCACTGTAGTTATAGTAATCATCCTTAATCCAATTTTCCAATTTAATGATAGTTCCTATCTCACTTTCTGTAAATATAAAATCATTATCCTCTTGAGATATGGTCTTTAACTTTTTTAACTCTAAATTTATCTCACTCTCTTCTTGGAACTTTCCACTTTTTAGTAAAATATATCTTCTATCAAAAGTTTTTATCTTGGGTATCTCATATTCTTGAAAATTTTTAAAATAAGCTATCTTCTTTTTCTTTAGCTTCAATTCTTTCTTTAATTTCAATAATTTATTTAAATTCTCATCTATCTTTTCTAATTGAAAATCTATCATTTCTGAAGTTTTATCTATACTCCTTGTTTCAAGAAAATCTGTAATCTCTTTTAATCCGACACCTAAATTTCTTAAACTTCTAATATTATTTAATTTCCATAACTGTTTTTCTGAATAATATCTATAACCATTTTCCTTTTTTATATCTGGAACTAAAAGTCCTATCTTTTCATAATATCTTAAAATATCGTTACTAATATTGTATAATTTACTAATTTCACCTATCTTATATAACTTTTTCATAACACACCTCTAGCAATATTATACCATATTTTTCTTGACTCTTGAACTATTCTAAGGTTTACAATATATACCGAATAAATTATATTGGAGTGATTTTTTATGAAACAGGATAAAAACATTTTAAAAACTATTCTAAGGTATACTATTCCCTCTGTTGTATCTATGTGGGTTTTTACTATATATACTATGGTAGATGGAATATTTATTGGAAGATATGTTGGTCCCTTAGGACTTGCTGGAGTAAATATAACTATGCCACTTATCAATCTTACCTTTGCCATTGGAATAATGATAGCTGTTGGAAGTTCCACTCTCATAGCTATACACTATGGTGAAGGGGACTGAACAGCTGGAAATAAGATATTTACAACAGCAGTATACTCACTTCTTACCTGTGGTATTCTTATTTCATTAATTATTACAATTTTTATTGACCCTATCATATATTTCCTAGGTGGAAACGATATACTTTATCCATATATTAAAGATTATTTGAGGATAATTATTCTTTTTTGTACCTGCTATATGACTGGGTATGCTTTAGAAATATATATTAAAGTTGACGGTAATCCAGTCTATCCAACTCTTTGTGTAGTGACAGGAGGAGTTGTAAATATTTTATTAGATTATATTTTTGTAGTACTCTTCCACTTTGGAATAAAAGGAGCTGCACTAGCTACTGGATTATCACAAGTAACTACAACTTCATTACTCTTTTACTATATATTTTTTAAGACTAAAAGAGTTAAATTTACTAAAATTACCTACTCTATTTTTAATTTATTAAAAATAATGAAAGTAGGTTTTGCAGAATTCTTAGCTGAAGTATCTACTGGAATATCAATTTTTGTTTTTAATTTAGTAATTTTAAAACAATTAGGTGAAAGTGGAATCTCTGCCTTTGGAATTATTGGATATATCTCCTCTTTTATAACTATGACTATGATTGGCTTTAATCAAGGAGTTCAACCCATCTTCAGCTTTAATTTAGGAGCAAAAGAGTATAAAAAGATATCACAGATTATGAAAATAAGTTTTTCTATTTTAGCTTTACTTGGAATATTTTTCTATACTATTATCAATATTTTCTCATTAAATATTGTAACTGTATTCCTGAGCGAGATAAAGGACATTAGTTTAACTCAAAGAGCTCTTACTATCTATAGTTTTGCATATCTTATCTGTGGATTTAATATATTTATAGCTGGCTATTTTACAGCTTTAGACAGAGTAAAACTCTCTACTATAATAACTTCCTTAAGGGGTATTGTCCTACTTATTACTTTAATTTTATTACTACCTAAGCTCTTTGGAACCCCTGGAATTTGGATAACAGTTTTTGTAACAGAGTTACTTACTTTAGTAGTATCTATAATTTTTATAAAAAGCTACAATCCTATTTTCAAAATATAGAAATTTATGTTATAATATTAAAAAAATTTTAAGAGGTATAAGATGGTTAAATTAATTATTACTGATATGGATGGTACATTACTAAATAGTAAAAATGAAATCAACAATGAATTTTGGGAGATACAAGAAAAGCTAGCAAAAGATGGTGTTATTTTTTCTGTAGCAAGTGGAAGACCTTACTATAATTTAGTTGAAAAGTTTAAAACATTAATGGATAGCATGCTTTTTATCTGTGAAAATGGAGCATATGTTGTTTTTCAAGGTAAAGAGATCTATTCAAATGTTATAAAAAGAGAGGATATATTCTTTCTATTGAATATATGTAAAAATATTGAGGGGATTGTACCTATACTTTGTGGAAAAGATTCTGCTTACGTTGAAAGAAAAAGCTATTTTGATGAAAAATATGATTTTAAACCTGAGATAAATAAGTACTATAATAAACTACAAATCGTTGAAAACTTTGATGAAGTTGAGGATGAATTCCTAAAAATAGCAATCTGTGACTCTCTAATTGCAGAAAAAAACAGTTATAATTATTTTAAAAATTATGAAGATAGATTCCAAGTTGTACTTTCAGGGAAAGTTTGGATGGATTTAGGAAAAATTGATACAAGTAAAGGAATGGCTATAAAAATGACTCAAAAGAACTTAGGAATATCATATGATGAAACTATGGCCTTTGGTGATTATTTAAATGACTACTCTATGATGAAGGAGGCAAAATATAGCTATGCTATGAAAAATGCTCACCCTCAACTTAAAGAGGTTGCAAATTTTATCACTGAAAATGATAATGATAATAATGGTGTTGTTGAAACTATTAAACAATATTTTCCAAATTTAAAATAAATAACCAATAGAAAAAGGTTACTTTCTTCAATCACTGGTCTTCTCCAGTATTGATTATAGTAACCTTTTTTAGTTGCTTATAACTTATTTAAAAATTTTTTATTTATGCCATTATTTTTTTCAATATTCTTACTTTCTTTTTCATTAATTTGGGAATCAATCCAACAACCTTTCCAACCAATAATGCCGCTATAAAAGTTCCTTCTCTCACTCCTATGATATTTTTTAAAAATATATAAGATATACCTACTGCGATAATAACAGTAATCACATCAAATCCTACTTTTATATTATGAAATTCAAAGACAGTCTTTTCTTTTAAAGCCATCATTACTCCTTCGGCAGGTAATGGTATCAATCTTGCTTCTAAATATAAAAAGACTCCTATTCCTATTAATGTTATACTTATCAGCATATAGCCCAATCTAATTAAGTAATTTTCTGAAGGCTCAAAATAAAAAATCATATTTGAGAAAGAGACAAAATAACCAAATAAGCTGGCACATAAAATTTGTAATAAATTTTTTAATTTAAACTCTTTTCTTAGTATAAAAAATTGTAAAATAATATAGCTACAAAATATAATAGATACACATAAACCTTGATCTATTCCTAAAATAATACTTACAACATATGGTATTGCATTTACTGGAGAAACTCCTAAATTAGATTTTACAGAAAATGTTACCCCTATTGCCATAATAAATAATCCTACACAATAAACCATTACTTTAATAATATTTTTCATAAAATACCTCTCCTTCTTATCAACAAATTTCATTTTATAACTTAGAATTTTAACTGTCAAGATATTTTTACAAAAAATAAAAAAAAAGCTTGGCAAGTTCCTATCCTCCCAGGAGGCTTCCCTCCAAGTACTTTCAGCGTTTACGGGCTTAACTTCCAGGTTCGGAATGTATCTGGGTGTACCCCCGTAGCTATTCTCACCAAGCTATAT
>JAHLFN010000073.1 GCA_018883725.1 Candidatus Fusobacterium pullicola
TAGACATAGTTAGTAACTACTCCTTTTCTTATTGTATTTCCCTCAAAATGAGGGAGGAAAAATAATCTTTGACAAATTATTATACTACAAAGGATTAGGAGTGGTTTACATAGATTTAAGTTAACAGAAACCGAAAAATTATAAGGAGGAATTTATGAGATTTAATAGATTATTTTATAAAACTAAACCAAGAGAAAATAGACAGTTTTTTAGATATGTATGTTTTAAAAAATTATTAATGAAACATATTCTTTTTTCACTCAATTTTAAGTACACATTTAATGATATAAAAAGTCTAAGAATGAGTAGAAATCTCAAAACTAAAATTCTTATAAAATTTAAAGATGGAGTAATTATTAAACTAACAAAAGGAGGAAATAAACATGAAGCTAATTATTGCAGAAAAGGAACAAGTTGCAAATAGTATTAGTAAATATTTAGAAACCTTAGGAGAAGTTACAACTAGAAAAAAAGGATATATTCAATCTCAAAACTACTATATTGTTTGGACATATGGACATTTATTAAAAAATAAATTTCCAGAAGAATATGATCCAAGATTGAAGGATTGGAAATATGAAGATTTACCACTTAAATTTGAGTGGGAATTATCTATTATTGAAGGTAAAGAATACTTATTTAATATTATTTCAGATATAATAAAAAAACCTGAAGTTCAATCTATTATTCATGCTGGAGATCCTGACTCTGAAGGACAATTAATAATTGATGAATTACTTAATTTTATAAATAATAAAAAGCCTGTTGAAAGAGTATTAATAAATGATACTACTTTAAATGGTATTAAAATAGCCTTTTCAAAAATTGAAGATAATAAAAATTATATTAATTTAGGAAAAAGTGCTTATGCTAGAAGTATAGGTGATTATTTAACAGGAATTAATTTAACTAGATTAGCAACATTAATTAATTTAGAAAATGAGATTGACTTAATTCGATTTGGTTCTGGAACTTTAACTATTGGAAGAGTTCAAACCCCAACTTTAAATTTAGTATATACTCGAGATCTGGAAATAGAAAACCATATTAAAAAGAAAATTTTTGAATTATTTTCTTCATTGGAAATTCAAAGAAAATCTAATCCAAAAGAAAGAGAAGAAATGTTACTTCAAAAAGAACTATATCAACAAAATTTCCACGATAAAGAATTAGGGAAAAAATATTGTTCTCAAATGATGAAACTGTTTAATGAACTTCAAAATAATTATACATGTAAGTTAAAATATCATTTACCCAATGAACAAAAAGAATTAGATCCACAATTTATTAAAACTCATTTAGAAGATACTATCAATTTATTAAAATCACAAAATGAGTTTAAAGTAGTAGTAAAAAAAGAATTGTCAAAAGAACCAGCTCCACTACCTTTTAACTTATTAAAATTACAACAGTATTGTTCTAAGAAATTTGATTATACTCCTGATGAAGTCATGGAAATTACCCAAAATTTAAGAGATAACTATAATTGTATCACATATAATAGATCTGATTGTCAATATTTAACATCAGCACAGTTTAGTGAAGCTCCTGAAACAATTAAACAAATTTTAAAAAATCTTGATTTATATGTTCCTGAAATAAGTACTCAAATTGTTTCAAAAGCTTTTGATGATTCTAAAATTTCTGCCCATACAGCTATTATCCCAACAAATATAGAACTAGATCTTTCTTTGTTGAGTGAGAAAGAAAAAAATGTTTATAAAGCAATATCAGATTATTATTTAATTCAATTTATGCCTAAAGCTCTAAAAGAAAAGACAACTGTAAGTCTATCTTTCTTTACAGAAAATGACTTTTCATCGTCTTCTTCAAAATATATAGAATTAGGGTATAGAGCATATTTAAGAGATAAATTAGAAGATGAGGACGAAGAAAAAAGTGATATTCATAAATTACTTGCTGGAACTTACAGTGCTAAATACATAGAAAGTAATATTATTGAAAAAGAAACTACCCCTCCTAAAAGATATACTTATGAAACACTTCTTGGAGATATGAATAGTATTTCTAAATATGTAGCAGATCCAAAAATTAGAGAAATATTAAAAGCTAAAGACAAAGATATTGAAGGAGCAAATGGATCAATAGGAACTCCAGCTACTGTATCAACAATCTTAAAAAATTTATTTGAAAGAAAATATATAGAAAAGAAAGATAAAACAATAAGAACTACTGATATAGGGAGAGAATTTCTAAAAACACTTCCTGATGAATTAAAGAAACCTGATATGACAGCATTATGGTGGACATATCAAGAAGAAATAAAAAAAGGAGCAGATCCTAATGTATTAATAGATAATGTTTATGAAGCAGTTAAAAAAATAGTAGACAATAAAGAAATAGTACCTCTTCCTGATAAATTTAAAAAGAGTGTAGAAAAAGAAAGTTTTGGAAATTGTCCTATTTGTAATAGTCCTATTTATAAAGGAAAAACTAAATCTGGACTAATCAATTATTATTGTAGTAATTATAAAAATGGTTGTACTTTCTCTTTATGGGAAAAAATGAAATATTTTGATAACACTATAAACATTACTGATGGTAGAGCTAAATCTCTACTAAATAATCAACATATTACAATCAAGCTAAAAACTAAGTCTGGTAAAGAATACTCTGGAAAATTAAAATTAAAAATCAATAAAGTTAATGATAAAAATTATATAAATTTTGAACCTATAAAATAAGGAGAAAAATATGAAAAAAACAGCTTTTGATATAGTTATAGAAGAAAGAAAAAAACTGGTTAATAGAATTATTGAAAATATGGAAAAAGGATATTTTTTTACAAAAAATGGGTGGAGCAACTTAGCTGTTCTTCCACAAAATCCAGTATCAGATCTACATTATAAAGGAGGAAATAGATTTAAATTAATGCTTGAAGCTATTGATAACAATTATCAAGATCCTCGTTGGTTGACATTTAAACAAGCTCAAGAGAATAATTGGAAAATAAAAAAAGGAGCAAAAGGAATACTATGTGAAAAATGGATTTTTACAAAAAAAGTAAAAGAAAAAGATGAAGATGGTTTAGAAAAAGAGGTAGAAAAAACTTTATCTAAACCAATAGTAAACTATTTTATTGTTTTTAATGCTGAACAAATAGAGGGGATTCCTCCATATTCTAAAACTGTTTTTACTAAAGATGATATATTAAAAACTGTGGATAATTTTATTAAATCTTCAGAAGTTAAAATAAGAGAAATTGCTCAACCAGAAGCTTATTATTCCCCATCAAAAGATGAAATAGTTCTTCCTATTAGAAAAGCTTTTAAATCAGAAGAAGCTTTTATGAGAACAACTTTACATGAAATGTGTCACAGTACAGGGCATGAAAGTAGATTAAATAGAGATCAAACAGGGCATTTTGGAACACCAAGTTATGCTAAAGAAGAGTTAGTAGCAGAATTAGGAAGTCTATTTACTGAAACATCTTTAGGTTTTAAAATTGAAGGAGAACATTTCAACGATCATAGTAATTATTTAAAATCTTGGATTGAAGCATTAAAAAATGACTATAATGAATTATTTAGAGCTTGTTCTGAAGCAGAAAAAGCCTCAAGTTATTTATTAGAAAGATATAATGAATATGAAAAAAATAAAGAAAAATCAAATGAAAAAACAAATTCTAAAAAAATAATTAAAAGAAAATCTAAAGACAAAGAAGATGATTTTGAACTATAAAAAGAGTCTTTATTGGCTCTTTTTTATACCTTTATATTAATCCTTCTTCTCTAAAGCTGAAATAGTTGGTATTATTAACTAATATATGATCTAAGACTTCTATTTCCATCATATGATTTTTAAAATAATAATAATTATTATTAATAAAAAAACAAGAGATTTTTCTCTTGTTACCTTTTAGTCCATAAGTCTATAAAAGTATACTTTTATAGACTATTAGATTTTATACAAAAAACAATAATATTTTAGTCTTTTTTAGTCTTTAAATTATATTTTTTGAAACATAGGTTTTATAGACTTATTTGGACTTTTTTTAAAAAAAATGCTATAATATTTATGAGAATTGAATTTATTAACTTGAAATGAAAAAGAGGTTTACACTTAACTAATATAGCAGAGTTGGTGAAATAAATGGGATTTTGGGTATGTAATGAATGTGAAGGTAAATTAAAAATAATTTTAACTGAAATATTGCTTAAAGATTATAATATTGATAAAAAAGGAAAACCTATCGGAAAATGTTTAAAAAAATCTTTATCAAAAGAATATAATCAAGTAAACTACCATTGTACAAAATGTGGCAGAAGTTATTTTTCTGATACTAAGTTAGTAGATGTAGCAAAATGGCAAGAAAAGGAGAGGTAAAAATATGATTAAGATAAAAGAAATTAGAGTAGAAAAAATTGAAGATATTTTAGAAAAGCAGAATGAACTTTTAGAAGAAGATGAGAATTATACTTTTAGAATAATTCCTGTATTTCTAACAGGATATTCTTTAGAAGTTTATCTTCCAAAAGACTATAAACTATATGATATGTTAAATGGATTTTATAACTCATTTAGAGAAGAAGTTCAAAAATTAGAAGATATAAATAAAAAGTAGAACCATAAAATACTGGAGGAAAAATGGGGTATATATTACATAAAGGAAAAGTTATGCAAATATCAGAGGATAGAAAATATAAAGGTTACTGTTCACAGAACTGCAAATCTTCTTATACTTATGATGGACAGAAATATTGTGCACCTTTTTGTGATGAAGCATATAAAAGGTTAGCTGAATGTTATGAAGCTGAAAAACCAATAAAATTTTTAAAAGAATTTAGTGGTTTTATCAAAACCAAAGAAGAAATAAAAGATGAATATAGATTAAGATGGGGACATCTATATAAATTTAAAGGATTTACCTATAAAAGAGGAAAAATATTTGTATGTATTATAGGAGAAACTAATAGCAAGGAAGAATATCCTCAAGAATATTTTGATTGGGAAGATTTAGAAGAAAAAGCTAATTTATTTATGAAAAAAAATATTATCTCTAATAATACTAATAGTGGAGATATTATAGTACAGGGTTCTGTTGAAAAAACTATTATCAATGGAAAAGTTTATAAAGGAAACAATATAAAAATTTCCAATAATCAAGTATTTGTTGATGGAAAATTAGTCAATGAAGCTCTAAATGATGAAAAAAATATTAAAAAAGACTTATTCCAAGATATAGAAGATAGAGGAATAGGATATATAGGAGTATTAGAATCTATTATAAAAGAAATAGAATCATATGGAAATGAAACTATTTTAAAAGAATGTTCTCTTCCTAATAAAACTTGGGAAGAAACTAAAGAAGAATATATCAGATATTATACAGATGATACTTTTGAAACATATTGGCTATGGACAAGTATAGCTGAATTAAGTAATAATTTAGCTGAAGCTTTCAGATTAGCTATGAATAACCAATAGTAGAAGAGTTAAAACAAAAGGATATAGAATTTATAAGAAATTACTATTTTAAAAAATTACACCATAGAATTTAAAAAAGGAGAAAAAATGATAATATATTTTTTTATATATATCTGGTTTTTTTATGATGTATATTATTAAATTAGGAAAATTAATATTAGAAGAAAATTTTAATTTAAAAAAACTTTTTTCAAAAGAAATACAATTAGATTATATTAAATTGTTAAGTATAATTTTTATTGGAAATATTATCAGTAAGAAAAAAGGTATATTTTTAATAAAATCTTTTTTAGAAGATATAATTCAAGCAATATTAATACAAGGATTTTTGCTAGTTTTGTTAGTAATAGTTTTTAAAATAGTTAAATTAAAACCTTTTAATATACTTTTAGATAGAAGTAATATTCTTTTTTGTTTATTCGCTACAATGCTTACTATATATTTTATACATATCTCTTATTAAGAAGTTATTTGATAGAAAAATTATTAAAAAGGATAAATAATATGAAATATGGTTATATTCGTGTATCAACAAGACAACAAGATGAAACTAGACAAAGAACAGCTCTTATTTCATCTGGAGTACCTTTAGAAAATATCTTCAGTGATAAAAGTAGTGGTACTACTTTTGTAGGAAGAGAAGCTTGGGAAAAACTTCTTGCTAAAGTAGTAATAGGAGATATTATTGTAATAAAGGAACTTGATAGACTTGGAAGGAATAATGAAGAAATAAAAAATAATTTTGAATTATTAGATAAAAAAGGAGTTTATTTAGAGTTCTTAGAACAACCTTTACTCAATACATTTGGGATGAGTAAATTGGAAAGAGAACTTTTACAACCTATTGTATTACATCTTCTTGGTTATTTTGCTGAAAAAGAAAATGAAAAAAGGAATATTAGACAAAGTGAAGGATATGCTAATTTACCAAGAGATTCAAAAGGAAGAATGATTAGTCGTAAAACTGGTAAACCAGTTGGACGTCCTAGTGCCTTAGATAACTTAACATCAGAACAACGAAGAGCTATCGAATTATTTACAAATTCTCAAATATCTTTAGAAGAATGTATAAAACTTAGCAATCTAAAAAGAGCTACTATTTTTAATATAAAAAAAGCTCTTTTTCCAAGTACTCCTAAAAAAAGCAAAAAGAAAATTATGACTGAAGATATGAAAAAAAATATTCAACTATGGTTAGATAAAAAAATATCTTTAGAGGAATGTATAAAAAGAACTGGATATAGCCGTTCTTATCTATTCAACTTTAAAAAATCAGAAAATAAGTAAGGGAAAATTATATTTTCCCTTACTTATTTAACATTTTATTTAATATTTCTTTTGTTTCTAATACTTCTTCAATTTCTTTATCTGTAAGTCCATCAAGTAATTCTTCTAGTTCATTCTCTTGTTTTATTATTTTTTCAATCTCTTCTAATTTTAGCTCATATATTGAATAACCTTTATTTTTTATTAACTCTTCTAATCTTAATACCTGTTGTACTAAGTCATCATTAGCACAAGCATAATAATTACCTATTCTAAAAAAGTAATATTTTTTTTTAAACCATTCACAAAAAGCTATGTTGAAATTTTTTTCTTCCACCATTTCATTAAAAAAACTTCTCAAAATTTCTTCCCTACTTCCTTCTATTTCTAGCATTTTTTCTGGGTCATCATATAATCTAATATTTAACATTCTCAATTCCTCCTTTTTTATGAGGGTATATCCTTTAGATATACCCTCTTCTTTAGATCTACTATTTTTCAACTTTATCATTTAATAAATTATCTATCTCTTCTATTACATACTCTCTAAAAAAATTTTCAACCTCTTTTTCAAGTTTTTTCTTTTTAATAATTTCTTCTACCTCTTCTAGTTCAAGCTCCTCTATATCGTACCCTTCATTTTCTATTATTTTTTTTACTTCTTCTATCTGTTCCCCTAATCTTTCCTCTGCATAAACATAAATATTTCCTATTGATTTAAAAGGTAAATTTTTTTTACACCATTGATAAAAAGAAAGATCTAAATTTTTTTCTTCTATCATTTCATTAAAAAAGTTTCTTAAAATATCTTCACTACTTCCTTCTACTTCTATCATTCTTTTTATATCATCATATAATCTAATATTTAACATTCTCAATTCCTCCTTTTTTATGAGGGTATATCCTTTAGATATACCCTCTTCCTTTTTTTAGTCTTAATATTCGCTTGGGTACATTATTGTCCAGTATTCTCCGAATTTTTCATCTTCTCCTAAAACACACCATAATTTTTTTTCAGTTGTTTTATGTCCTAATTCAAATTCTCTTTTATTTTTTGGTTCTTCTTGTCTATTTACCATTTTTGTATCTTTAAACTCAAAGATTTGGAAATAATCTAGTCCTTTTTCTTTTTCTTCTTCTTCTCTTAATCTGATCGCTGATACTATCATCATTACTTCTCTTACGTCAATTTCTGTTTGTACCCCTTTAGTGATAAAGATATGTCTGTACCCTTCTAATTTAGTTGATGTGTAAGTTGCTGTTGTCATCATAATAAAACCTCCTAATTTTTATAAACTATCTTGTTAAGGATCTACACCTTCCCCATCAAAATAATTTTTTTCTTTTTTTTATTTTTTAGATAGCCGAGAAAGAGCCAAATTTTCTGAAAAAATCAATATTTTTTAGAAAAGTTTTTATGGAACAGAGTGGAGAAAAAAGTTTTCTAAAAACTCAAAGAGCATGATGTTGATTTTTTCTCTCAAAGAGAAAATTTGCAATAATTCGAAGGCTGAAAAATAAAAAAAGAGATCCAATAAAAAAAAGAACTGACTTTTGATGTCAGTTCTTCCTTTTTCTTTATAAAATGAAAAATCCCTCTATATCGAGGGATTTTTCTTCAATTCATTTAAAATTCAATTCACATAAGTTCAATTCATTTAAGTTTCAATTCATTGTACTACTTCAATTCCTGTAATTTATTTTACCATTTTATTAACTATTTGTCAATTTAATTTCTAACTATAGAGTAAGATTTTTCTATTTCTTTTTCTAAAAATTCTACTGCTTTTTCTTTAGTAAGTATATCTCCTTCTACAAATAAATTATTATTTAAATAAACTTCTTTTTTACTTGTTGGATAGACACTATATAAATCTTTCTCATTATATTTATATTTATAGACTTCTAATTTTAAATTTTGTACTGCATTTTTATAATGATATAGAATTTCATAATTAGGTAATTTAAAATATGGAATATTTGATTTTATAATATATTCTAAATCTCTATTTTTTAAAACTCTTGTGTTATCTACATAATCTTCCAAACTTTTTACAATATTCTCTTCATATTTTTTATAATTTTTTATTTCATTTTTAATTTTTTCTTCCTCTATTTTAAAAACTGTTTCTTCCAATATATATATTTCATCTGGGAAATTTCTTAAATTGATATCATAACTATTTTGATTAGTTAATAAATATACAAACTCTTTATATCTTTTTATAATTTTTATCAAAGGTGTCATATCTTTATCATTTGAAATGATAATAAATCCATCTATATTAGAATTTTCATATAATTCTTCTAATAAATCTGTTGTTATTTTTAAATCTGAATAATTTTTTCCTTTATTAGATGTATGATAAGTTTCTATCCCATATTCTTGCAATTTTGATTGATGATGGCTTTGGTATAAATCATCAATATCAAAATTACAATATACTTTTATATCCAATATTCTTAAACATTTTTCTTCACACCATTTTTTTAATTTTTCAAAAAATAAAGTTCCTATTAGATTTTGATTATTTTTTATTAAAGTTTTATGTAGATTTTCATAATCTATAAAAATCATAACATTCTTTTTTTCACCCATATTTTAACTCCTAATTTATTTCTTGTAATACTTTTTCTATTTTTATTAAATACTTTTGTAATTCATTAATTTTACTACTATTTTTTTCAGTTATTCTTATTTCTTTTACTTTTTCTTGTACTTCCCCTAATTTCATAGAAAAATCTTCTATATTAAATGCTGGAAGTATTTCTATATCATCTGTTACAACTATACTTTCTTTATATTCTAATTTTTTTAAGCTTTTAAACTCATCTTTAGTTATTTTTTTATCCTCATATTCTATTGTCAATCTATTTAAAAAATCAGGATTTTTATCCAAATATTCTATATCTTCATCACTTATTACTGCTATAAGTGATTTTAAATTTTCATTTTTTAAATCTCTATAATATTGGTATCTCTTTCTATATCTTCTAGCTGTTTTAGGATTTACTCCTACTAGCTTTAGATATTCATTATAATAACTTGTATATTGATTTGCATTTTCTCCATTTCCAAGTATTTCAAATACCTTTTGAAAATGTTCTCCATACCATAATTTACTTGTTGCTGTATAGTTGATGAAGTCAAATATACTCTCTCTTAATTTTTGATTTACTCCTTCATCTTCTGTTATATTTGCTATTGATAAATCTAAATCTTCCATTTTTAATATTTTTTTCTCTTCTAATGAAGTAGTTTTTACTTCATTTTTTCTAATTTGTATTTGTTGTCTTAATGATATTAAATCTGGTCTACCTTTTCCCATACTATCCCTCTATTTCTTCTATTAATATTCTTAATAATTCCGTTAATTTTTCTTGAACAGGTATTAATCTTTGGTCGCCACTTTCCCAAATAGTTTTACTATCATTCAATAATTTAGTAATAATAGCCATTCTTTTAATAGGTTCTGGACAATATATCCCTGTATCTTTTACTATTTTTTGTACTTCTTCATAATATTCTTTTTCTACTGTTGTATCGTCATATCTATTAAAAAGTATTGAAGCAACTTTATTGACTCCTGCCTCTTCTATGGCAGTAACTATTCCTTTTACAGTAAATTTATCAGCATAAGCAGGAATAATAAGTTTAGTTGCTTGATTCAATATTATTTGGTCTATTTTTTCTGTTGGAGGACTATCTATTATTATACAATCATAATTATGATTTTTTCTTACCTCTTTTATGAAATTTTCAAAATTTTCTTTTGTTTTAGCTGTTGCAGTAAATGGACTTTCTAATGGAATATAATCTACATTTTCTCTTACTTTAACTAATTCCCCTGTTCCATATTTTATCCAATATTTTAATCCTTTACAATTTTTATTTATTTTATATTCATCTTTGTCAAAAGTTTTATATATTTTTTCCATTTTTTCTGTTTTCTCATTTAACTCGCTTTTACTTTTTAAAAGCATATCTAAAGCGTCATTTTGAGAGTCTAATGTTATAAATAATACTTTAATTCCTGTTGCTCCTAATCCAGTTGCTATTTGTGTTGAAAAAAATGTTTTTCCTACTCCACCTTTAACAACTTTAAATGCAAATATTGGTAATAATTTATTTTCCAATTCCACTTTTTCCTCCTTATAAGGTCTAATAACTATTTTATCTTCATATATTATCATATCTACTATATTATTTTTTTCTAATTCCCATTTTTTTGCTATTCCTAATGGAATTAATAATTTGAATAAACCTTTTGATTTTTCATAACTTAATTTAGAAATATTTTTCATATATATTATATTTTCTTCAACTTTAGTTATTTGTTCTGCTATTCCTAGTATTACTGGTTTTAAAATTATTTCATTATTTATATATTCTAGTAATACTTGATTATTTTCTTCTGATAAATTTAAAAGATTATTTAAGTCTTTATTCAGATTTATTCTAGCATAATTTAATCTTCCATCAGTTTTATAATTAATTGTTACTCTTTTTTCCATATATTTTATCCCTTTCAATAAGATTTTACAAGGGACAAATCTGTCCTTTGCAAATTATCTTAAACTATTCTTTGTTTTCTACTAATTTTTTTAACTCTATAAAAGGCATATTTTTTACTATTGTATATCCTTCCATAAAGTTTTCTCCTAAATGCAATTCTATTCCTAATTGCATAATAAAGCTATTTAATTTTGATAATTTCATAATATCACTCCCTTGTATTTTTTGTAAAAGAATGATATAATAATATTTGCTAGATACATTATATCATTTGAAAGCTATCTTATTTGCCAGATAAGGTAGCTTTTATTTTATATTATAATTATATAATATTTTGAGTGTTTTGTCAACCCACTTTTTAAAATTAGTTAAGGACTATTTCATACCATAACATATCTTTTTCTTCTTCCTTTTTTGAATATAATTCTACATCTTTTCTATGTTCTATTGTTATTCCTGAAAATAAATTATTTTTAGATAGTTCAGTATTTAATATCTCTTCTTTCATTACTGCTTTAATATATACTTCTCTTAAAGCTTGAAATATTTTTAATTGATTTTCATTTAATGTAGTTGCTCCAATTTCTCTAGCACATAATTCTATGGCTTTTTCTTCATAAAATTGATATTCTAAGTCTGTTAATTCGTTATATCTATTATTTATTCTTTGTGATTGATTCATAATTTTATCCCTCCTATTTTGCAAGGGACAAATCTGTCCCTTGCATTTTTATTTTAATCTACTGCTATTTCTAATGCTTTTGATGGTACTTCTAAGATTTCGTTATTTTTACATCTAAGAAATTTAACTTTGTTTAATGTTATTTCTAGTATTTTTATTTTTTCGTCTTGAAATAATATTATATTCCCTATCTCTACTTCTAAAGGCTGAATAACATAAATTTTATTTAATTTTAACATAATTTTTTCCTCCTAATTTTGTTGAGGGGAAAGAAAAATTTCTTTCCCTTTCTTATACTTCTATAAATTTTAAATTTGGATTTTTTATTATTATTGTTTTTGAATATCCTGCTACTAATAATATTACTTCTTTACTTTTTTCTACAAAAGCACTATTAAAATAATTTATGACATCATACATAATTTCCACACTTGTCATTTTTACACCTTTAAAATAATTCATAGCATAATCATAAGCATAGTCATCACTATATGAAGATTCAATTTCTCCTATTGTGTCTACATGTGATAGGATTTTTTTAATTTGAGTTTTTGTTAATCTTCTTCCTGTTCCAGCTTTTAATTTTATTTCTAATTCTCCTTCTATTCTTTTAAAAAAAGGATTAAATGTATTACTCTTTTTGAAAGTATCATGTTCAAACTCTTCTTGAGGTAGGACTTTTATAACTTCTTCAATATCAATAGTATTATATTTTTCTAAAATATTTTTTAATACTGTTACTGAATTATCAACAGTAGTCTTATAATATGATATTAAATTTTGAAAATCTCTAATTCTAAGACTACCTTCATAACAACCTATTTCATATTCTTTTCCTTTTTCTTTTTGATAAAAAAATGTTCCTTTTCTAATTTCTTCCAATGATTTTATTGTTTCTATTCTCATCTTGAAACCTCCTAATTTTTATAAACTATCTTGAAGTAGGAACAGTTGAAGTTTTTTACACTCTCCCCATCAAAATAATTTTTTCTTTTTTTTATTTTTTAGATAGCCAAGAAAAAGCAAATTTTCAAGTAAAATCAACATTTTTTAGAAAAATTTTTATGGAACAGAGTGGAGTAAAAAATTTTCTAAAAACTTGAAGAGCCTGATGTTGAATTTACGACTGAAAGGAAGAAAATTTGTGATAATTCGAAGGCTGAAAAATAAAAAAGAATTGAAATAGATACAGGAATTGACTCTTGAGGAAGTTCTACATTATTTATAAAAAAATTACCTCGTAAAATCGTTTTTAAGACCCCTCCAAGAGAAAAAAGGTATAAAACTATGACTAATTTTTTACTTTTAAATGAAAATAAATTAAATTTATAAAAAAACTACACCCTCCATCTTAGATGTCTAAGATTTTGGGTGCAGTACATTTCTTCCTTGCTCTCTCTTCCTAATGATATTATTTTTTAATTATACTAGTTTTGACAATAGATAATCATGAATTTCTATATTCCATTTTTGTATTAAATTAGCTCCATAATATACTCCAAAGAAAAATAAAGTATTGAATAAAACAATCCATTTTTTATCATTGTCTGTATAAAATGTTACTAACATAACAATAAAAGAAAAATGAGCTATTAACTTCAAAAATAAATTAAGTATATTAAAAACAAATATTATACTGATAATTCTTCCAATAAACCAATTTATAAATAATGCTACAAGTATTAAAAATCTAACTCCCTCTTTTTTTATTTCCATATTATTTCTCCCCTTTTTCTATCTTTTCAATAGCATTAGATAAATACTTTTTTAATGTTGAATAGTATAAATCTTTTTGTTTTTCTTTCATTTCTAACATAACTTCAATATTAAAAGCTGGAATATCTTTTTCTAAATCATTTAGTGCTATTTCTTCAACTTTAAGTTTTGTATACTCATCTAAATCTTCAAATTTATTTTTAGGTTCTATATTAGTCTTTTTTCTTTTACTTTCTGATTTAGAAGATAATTCTTTAACTTCCTCTACTTCAGATACTACTAACTTAGGTTCTGCTTTGGAACTTTCTATTGTTTTTATCAAATAATTTATATTTTTAAATTCTGTATTTATATTTTTATAAGCAAATTTTAATCCTTCTATTACTACCTTTTCTTTTTGAAAATGATTCAAGATTTTTTGTAGATTTTTAGCATTTAAAAAAGGTTTTATAAATCTATTTTGCATAGCTTTTTTTATAGCATTATCTAATTCTTCAGAGATTACTACTTCTTTTTTGCTCTTACTACGAGTTCTTTCTTTTTCTACTTTCCAAGAGAATTTTAATTTTTTTATACTTTTCCCTTCTTTTATTTTTTCTATTTGAAAATCAGGAAAATATTTTTCAAGGTCTTGCTTAATAGGTTTTAGTACTCTCACATCAACATGAGTCATTCTATATGTTGTAGGAACTCCAAGCTCTTCTCTAAATTTTTCTATTGAAATCTCATACCAACCAGTACTACTGAACTGCTTCAATAGTCTAAATAAATTTTTTGAATAAGTTGAGTTTAGTTGTGAAAATTGAATTAAATCCATTTTGCTATATTGCTGTATAAAATTATTTAACATATAACTAAAACTATCATTTACTTGTATAACAATATTTTTTTCTGTATGGTCTATACTATACATATTAAATAATACAAATGCTGTTGTTTTCTTTTCACTTTTGAACTTCAATTTCATAGTCAGTAATTTATCATTAATACTCTCAAGATATTCTGTAAATCTAGCAATACCAACATGATTATAATTTATAATCTTTTTTAATTCATCAAAATTTATTTCTAATATATTGGTATTTTGTTCATTAGCTTTATAACAAAGAGCAAAAAATAAATCTAATTCTTTTTCCTTGAACTTACTAAAGTTTAATAAATTTAGGTCATTATGATACTTAACTTCGTATTGCACTATATTAGTACACTCATTGCTTTCTTTTTTAGTTCTTCCCATATAAAATCTCCTAAATATTTTTACACAAGACAACTTTTTTTTTATATGTTGCCTTATATTATTATAATACTATATTTTTCAATGATTTTCAATAGAAAAATTAATTTTTTTTAAAAACCAAAATGATGTCTTAACTAATCCAATAAGTTGCCTTAAATAATCCAAAATGATGTCTTAACCAATCCAATAAGTTGCCTTGAACAATCCAAAATGATGTCTTATAAAAAATAAAAACCTTGAAAAATTAAGGTTCTTAAATCCAAAATGTTGCCTTAATATGTTTCAGAGATTAGGAAAATTAAGGGTTTTGAAGGGGGTAAAATTATTTAAAAGATTATATTAAAAGATTATATTAAAAGATTCTCTAAAAAAATTATTTTTAAAAGAAGAATTACTTTATAAAATAATAAATTAAAAAAAATTATAGCAAATAAAAAAATTTAAGAAAAAATAAAAACCAACATATTAATATTAATTTAAAGCTTTTAATTTATTGAATAAAGAGATTTTAAATAATTAAATGATAAAACTATTGATTAAAACATTGAAATGGGTTTAAAATATATTTAAGAGCTTTATAGCCATTATAGAAAAGAACTAAATTTGATAGGAGGCATAAGTAAATATTTTATACAAAGTATGCAACTCTTATTAAGTTTAATTATACACAAAAAAGTATTATTTTTCAATAGATTTCAGTAATCTAATTTTTATTAATAAAGACATCATTTTGGATTTAGTACAAAAAACTTGAAATATTTAAAAATATAGGTTACAATTTGAATAACTCAAAAATTGAAAAAATAGGCAAACTAATAGACATTATCTTCGCTCCAAGTGTCCCTAACCTTAGGAAAGTAAAGAGCCGAGTTTTAAAAACCTGCGTTGAGCAGTTTTTTAAAATAGAAGATAATGCACGATTAAGCATATTAAAAATATGCTATCGTGATATATCAATTTTGCAAATTGAACTCTTGCGAGTGGAAAATTACTTTATTAACTTTTTAGAATGAAAGGAGGATTATTATGGCTATATTCAATTTTCATATGGATACTAGTAAAAAAAGTGGATTAGCAAAATATAACTATAATTCACGTAATGGTAAATATTCATATAAAGAAGATTTTTTATACTCTGCTAGTTATAATCTTCCTGAATTTTGTGAAGGAAAAGCTGAAAAGTTCTGGGAAGCTGGAGATTATTATGAAGGTGTTGATAGAACAAAATATAGAAAAATTGAATTTTCATTACCAACAGAATTATCAGATGAAGAAAATATTGAACTTGCAGAAAAGTATGCCAAAGAATTATTAGGAAAAAATTATGTTTATTCTTTAGCGATTCATAAAAAAGAGAGTTCAAAAGAAGGAATAAATAATATTCATTGCCATATAATTTTTTCAGAAAGAAAATTAGACGGAAAAGAAAGAGAAGAAAACTTTTTTTTTAAACGTCCAGATTTTGGGGGATTAGAGAAAGATAGAAATTTGCAAAGCAAAAAATTTTTATACCATACTAGACAATTATGGGAGAAAATTGCTAATGAAAAATTAAGAGAAAAAAATATAGAATTAATTAATTCAAAATCTTTATACGAACAAAAGTTAGAAGAATTAAGAAAAAAAAATCATTTAAAAGCTGAAATGCTAGACAGAGAACCTGTAAATATATCTGGAAAACTTTATTATAAATGGAAAAATAAATTTAGATTATCAGATGATGAAAAAAAGGCAGTAGATAAATTTAAATTAGCTAGAATTATAAAGGAAATTAAAGAGGAACATTATAAAATTAAGTTGGAGAAATATAAAAATACTAAACAAGAAACACTTAATTTAGAAATGTTCAATTTAGTCATGGAAAAACATATAGTAATAGAAAAATTAGAGAAAGACAAAGCTAAAATTGAATACATGCAATCTAATATGAAAAATATTACTAAGAATATAATGAATAGACAAGCCCATGCTGAAAGAATAAAAGAATTTGAAGAGCTAAAATCTCAAATGAATTATAATGATAGATATATGAAGTTAGAAGAGTATTTTAAAAATTATAATGAGTTTGAAATTCTTAAAAAGAATAATATTCAAAATAAAAGATATATGGAATTGAAAGAATATTTTATTAGTATAGAAATAAAAGATATTTATGATGAAAATAAATTACTTAGAAAACAAGTATTTATAAATAATAAATATAATCTTGCTAAAGAAAAAATTATCAGAAGATTATATGAACTAGAAGAATTTTCTGATGAAAAATTATATGACTATTATTCTAATTTATCAACTAAAGAAAAAGAAAAATATTATAATACACTTCAAAGTGAATTAAAAGTCTTAAATGAAAAAAAATCAAAAATAGATGTTCTTGTTGATAAAGCTAAGAAAGAAGCTGATATAAAAAATATTAGGACTTCAATTTATGATATGAAAACAAATGGAGATTATTCAAAAATAATTATTGAAATTGAAAGATTAAATAAAGATAAGCTTAATAATATTGAAAAAATAGAACAATTAGAAAAACTTCAACAACATATCCATTCTAAAAATATAGATAAGGAAGCTAATGAAATTTTAAAAGAAAAAAGAGAAAATTTAAAAACTCTTCGTATTGAACAAGATAGTATTAATAGTAGTATAAAAATAAATAAACAAAAAGTATTTAGATGGAAGAAGTTACAACAATTTGAGAGTATAACTACTCCTAAATTAAGGAATGAAAAGAAAAGTTTTGAAATTACTAATTTAAAAAACAAATTAAAATCAATTTTAGGAGGTACTTCTTTAAGACATAGAGGAAGTTTAAAAATAAAAAAAGATGATGACTATGAGAAAGAATAATATGGAAAAGCTAGAAATAAAAAAAATAAAATTAGAAAAAATTAATAATCGACTGGAAAAAACTCTTCGAGAAATAAAAAAATTGGAGAGTATAGAGAATAAAAATTTGAATAAATTACTTAGAAAACAAAGAACACATAATTTAATATTAGCAGGAACTATTTTAGAAATAACTTTAGGTTTAGAGAAAGTCTTAGATAAACCTAATTATCATTCTTTAATTGGATATATTTTAAATTATGATAATATCTCTTTAGATGAAAAAAACAAATTATCCCAACTTGGAGAAGCCTTTCTAAAACAAAGAATAGAAGATACAAAAAAAATAAATCAAAATATCATAATAGAAGAAATAACTGAAGAGCAAATAAGAACTTTATTGGTTCTCTCTAAAGATTATTTAATTTTTAAATATATGAGAGATAAAATGAATAAAAATTTTTTAGAATATCTAACAAAAGCTCAATATGAAGAAATTATTTCCAAAATCAAAAATGGAGAAATAAAAAAATTAGAAAAAAATATTTAAAAAGGAAGGAGAAGGAGAAAACCTTCCCTTTTGATAAAATGAACTTTATAGCCATTATATTTTAAATTATAAGATTATAATAATGTATTTTTCATAATGTTAGCTATATCATCTTCTTCTATTCCAATGTACCTTAATGTAATTTTAGGACTACTATGATTAAATGCAATCATAAGTAGTCCTATATTTTTAGTCTTTTTATAAACTGCATATCCCCATGTTTTTCTTAAACTATGAGTTCCTATTTCATATTCTATTTTTAAATCTAATTTAGCTTTTCTTAAATATTGAATTACAGCAGAATAAGAAATAGAATTATTTGGATTAAATGAAGATTTAAATAAGAAAGAATTACATTTAATTTTCTTACTTTTATAATATTCTTTTAGTTCTTTTATACTTTGCATACACACCTTATTAAAATAAATAACTTTACTTTTACCTGTTTTTATTTCCTCTATCTTAGCTCGATTTTTATTAACATCTTCAAATTTTAAATTTAGTATATCAGATATTCTCAATCCTGTATTAAGTCCAATATTAAAAATAGACAAAATAATTATTTTATTATTATCTCTAAAATATTCTTTTAACCTAATAATATCATTGGAATTAATGTATCTAACTTCTTGTCCTTTTTTATTTCCAGTACTTTTAATCTTCATAAATTCTCCTTTATAGTGTTTTAAATAGGTGCATATTTTGTATAAAATATGCACCTATTTTATATTTAATATTTTACAGGAGGTAAAGAAAAATGAAAAGAAAAATTTTCAAAAACAAAAAACTATTATTATTAGCACTATTTATAATAAGTGCTATCGTAACTCAAGGAACTTTAGCTGGGCTTGATGTTGTTGATACTCTAGAGAAAGGATTGGAATTTACGCAAACAATAGGTTATTTTGTTTTAGCAATAGGAATAGTAACATTCATACTCAACATGTTCCTTGGAAGTCGTTCAATGCCAGTAGCCGTTATAGGTGTAGGAGGAATAATAGCAGGGTGGGCTATGGCAAATGTTGAAACAGCAGTAACATGGTTTACGAACCTTTCAGCTGGAGCTTGTTTTTAAGGAGGAATAATGAACTTTCTAATGTCAAGCTTTAAAAATAAGAAAAAACAAAAATTAGAGATTAATGGAGAAGAACCTAAAAATATTATTTTGCACTTAAAAAAAGAAAATCATAACTTGAAGTTATTATTAGCTTTATCCTTATTAACTACTACATTTTTAGGATATGGATTAGTTGAAAATTCTAAAGCTAATGGAATACAAACATTTTTAGTAGAGAGAATTGGAAAAGAATATGTAGTAGCAGGAGATATTGAAAAATTAGCTTCACAGAAAAAGATGATTCCAGAAGAGCAAATTATAAGTACACTTTTCTCTTTTATTGAGAAAACTAAGTTATTAACATCAGATATTAAATTATATGAAAAAAATTTAGAGAAAGCTAAATATTTGATGACAGAGAATACTAAAAATAAATCAAATTTATATTTGATGTCAGATGATTATAAAGAATTTGTTAAAAAACAATATAGAGTAGAGCCTGTATTCTTAACAGGAGTTAAATTGGATTCTGAAAATTCTTATCAATTAAGATGGAAATTAAGAATAAGTGATAAAGATGGAAATGTAAAGTTTGAAAAAATTTATATGGGTATATTTACTATTAAATTTATTACCGAAATGAAAAGTCCATTAGAGGTAGTAAACAACCCATTAGGAATAAAAATTATTGATTTTGTTCAAACAGAAGAATTTGAACATAAAAAATAGGAGAGATTATGAAAAAAATATTTATATTTTTAACTATTTTAAGTTCTCTAGCATTGGCAGGAGAACAAAGATTAAAAACAGATTTAATAGTATCAGCTAAGAAGCAGGAAGTTAAAGAACAGATTTTTTTACAAAATAATATCTACAAAATTTATGCTAAACCATTGGTTGCAACAGCTATAAATTTTAGAGATACAGAACAAGTAAAAAGTATTATTTTTGGAGATAGTTACTACTGGAATGCAATAAATCAAGGTAATCAAATTGTAATAAAACCATTGGAATATGGAGTAAGTACAAATTTATTTGTAACAACTGATAGAGAGAAATATTATTTTAATGTTGTTTCTTCTAAAGAAAATAGCAATATATTTAATCCAGTTATTAACTTTATATATCCTCAAGATAAAATAGCTGAACAAAATAAAATATTAGAACAAAAAAAATATGAAATTCCTTTAAGTGTAACTAATATTGAAGATATGAATTTTCAATATAGATGGAAGAAAAACTTAGAATGGAGTCCTATTTCAATTTCTGATGATGGTGAAAGAACTTATATTTATTTCTCTGAAAAAACTGAAGATGTCCCTGCATTTTATATGAAGGGAAACGACGGAAAACCTTCTATCATAATGGCAAACGTAAAAAGAAATCAATCAGGACAAAAGGTTATGCAAATTAATAGAACATTCAAGGAAGGATATTTAAGATTGAATAATAAAGATATAAAAATAATTAATCAAAAAAGAGATAGATAGGGGGACTTTCTATGAAGCTAAAAGAAAATATAAAGAAAGCTATCCCAAAGGGCGAAGGTAGAGAAGTCAATTATAAGAATATTTTTGGTTTAATTTTAATAATTTTATTTTTAATTTTTTCTTCAATTTATATAAAAGGCTGTGGAAAAGAAGAGAAAAAAGAAAAAGTAGATAATAATTTACAACAAATGAATGCTGGAAAAAATAACATTATAGAATATCTGACAGCTAAAGATAAAGAAGAAATAACAAATGAAGGAAATCCAGTACTTGAAACTATAAAAATTGAAGAAGAAAAAGAAGTAGAAAATATAGTAGAAACAAATTATGTTGATGAGCTAATGATGGAGAGATTAAGAATAGAACAAGCAAGAAAGACAACTCCTCTTTCTCCTATTTTATCAAGAGGGAATACTCGAACTTCTAATAATAATGATTCTTTAAGTTTAACATTTCCAGATTTAGTTATTCCACCATATCCAGATATGGAAGGCGACCCTAATTATCAAAAAAAGAAAGCAGAATTTTTAAAAAATGCGTCCATAAATGATTTTGTATTACAAAAACCATTAACAGCTCCAATTTCTCCTTTCGAGGTTAAAGCAGGGACTATAATTCCAATTACATTAGTAACAGGAATAGTAACTGATAACCCCGGGGACGTTTTAGGGTATGTTCAAAATGATGTTTATGATACAGCGACTGGAAGAGTATTACTTATTCCAGCAGGAAGTATTGTAATGGGTAAATATAATTCAAATGTAAGTTTTGGACAAGACAGGGCTCAAGCAGTATTTAATAGAATTACATTACCTAATATGAAGTCTATTGATATTGGGGCTATGAATGCTACTGACAGAATGGGACAAAGTGGATTAAAAGATAAAGTAGATGCAAGATTAGCAGATGTATTTATGTCTGTACTTATGTCAGCAATATTAGGGGCTGGAACAGCAGTTGTAACAGAAGATAAAGATGATGGCTGGAAAACATCAGCAGGGCAAGGAGCTGGAGAACAAGCAATAAATGTAGGAAATATTTATGCAACTAAAACATTAAATGTTCAACCAAAAATTTGGATTCGTCCAAGTGTAACAGCAGGATTATTTGTAAGTAAAGATATTATATTAGAACCTTATGAAGATTAAGTTTATGCTACTCCTTTTGTTATAAGGAGTAGCTTTAAAAATAAAATAGAGGAAATATAAATAATATTTTTTGTATCTTATTTTTAATAAATGGACATTGGAAATTGAATAATCAATATAGCTTTTAATAAGAATTTTCTATTCTAATATTTAATAATGGAGGAAATAATGAATAATATTAGACAAATAGATGAAGAGTACAGTGATGGAAGTAGGTATCAAGCATTAAGGAATAACAAGCTTTTTAAGAATAGTGAAATAGAAGTTTATACAAAAGATGGAGAAATAACTCTTATAAATAAATATATACTTGAAGATTTAAAAACGACCTTAAAGTATTCTGAAGGTAAATTAAAAGAAATTTCTTTTTATGAAAAAGGAGAAGATTATATTACAAAACGTGAAAAACAAATTGAAATGAAAAGATTAAATATAGAGTATTTAGAAAATAAGATAGTAATTTATGAAAAAGCTCCTAGAGCATATAATAATCCTTTAAAAAATGGGATTTATTTAGAATATGAAGGAGATAAATTAATTACTAAAGGAAATTATATAGATGGTAAAAAAGAAGGACTTTGGCAAGAAGAAGGAAAAGAAGTTCTATATAAGAATAATGAAAAGCAAGGATTAGTTGAAAAATTTAAGTATAAATATAAAAAAGCTAAAACAGAAATAGAAATATTTAATAATCCTATTGATGTAATAAAAAATTGTAATAATCTTAAAAATTTAGAAGATAAAATATCAATTAATAATTGGGGAGCTTTTGAGGCAAATTTGTCTTATAATCTATACCATCTTAAAAATATTGAAAAGATTATTTCTAAAGAAAAAATAGAAATAAAAACAGAAATAATTTCTAAAAGAGAAGAAAAAGATTATATTCAAGAGAATAGAGTTGAAAAAAAGAAAGTAATAAGAAAAACTAAGGGAAAAGATGAAGAACTAGAATTATAAAAAGGAGAACATATGAAGAGTAGTTTTTATGAATACTTTAATTGTTCTTCAAAGGAAGAACTTTACCAAAAATATAAAAATAATGATGAAGAAGTTCAAGAATTGTTTAAATATTTTGATTTTTTAAAAGCTAAAAATACTCAAGACTGGATTAAAAATAAAAGTGATTTAGTTGAGTTTTTAAATGCTTATGCTCCAGCTAAAAATGAACTTCAAATAATAATGCTAAATGCAAGTGGACAGATAAGAAAGTATAAAAATTTTGATTATGACACTTGTAATATAAAAAATATTTTGAAAGAAATTTATGATAATAAAGCAACTAGTTTTATTATGACAGCTAATCTTCCAGATATTACATATAAAAAATTATCTAATCTTTATAATAATCCCTTACAAAGAATGGAAGAATTATCAGAAAAACTAGAAAGTATGGTAGGTTACACAAGTCATACAATTCAAATAATTACTAATAACTATGACAACTATGGAGAATATAAACCTCAAGATACAAAAAGAAATTTTTTATCAAATGAAAGTACAACTTTTACTGATACTGATGAGTATAAAGAGTTTATGAATTATATTGCTAAGAAAGAACTAAGAGAATTAAATTTATTAGATGATAGAGAAAAAATAAAAGAGATATTAATAAAAGCTTATAGTGGTTTATCTCAAGAAAATTTTGGAATTATCTTGTATGATAACAATAATAATATAAAAGATATAACAAATCTTTTTATAGGAAAAATAGATAATTCACAAGTAGATTTAAGATTAATAACAGGAATTTTATTAAGAGAAGATATAAAAGGAATTGAAATACTTCATAACCACCCTTCTGGAAATTTAAGACCATCAAGAAATGATATTAGTTTAACAGAAGCAGTAGAAGAACTTTCAACATTATTAGAAAAAAGATTTACAGACCATTATATTATAGGAAAAGGCTCTATTTTTAGTTTTAAAGAAGAAGGTATGATAGAAAATCCTTTGAGAAATACTCCTTCCATAAAAATGGAAAAAGTAGCAGAGAAAACTAAAATATTAGATACTAAAAAAGGTAAAAAAATTATAAAAAGGAAAGAGGAGGAATTAGAACTATGAATTTAAATAAAATAACAGAATATAGAAATGATATTTTAGTTAGAGAATACTATGTAAATGATTATGATGAACGTAATGGTTTATATAAAGAATGGGATAATAATGGGAAACTAAGATTGGAAGCAAATTATAAAAATGATGAACTTCATGGGCATTATATTAAATATGAAAATGAAAAAGTAAGTAAAGATATTTGGTATAGCAATGGAAAAATAGATGGGAAATATAAATCTTATTGGGATAATGGAAATCCTTATGTTGAAATTGAATATGAAGCTGGGAAAATGAATGGAAAATTTACAGCATATTATCCTGATGGTTCTATTAAAAAGGAAGGTTATAATAAAGAAGATAAAAAAGTAGGAATATGGAAATCATATTATGAAAATGGACAAATAAGAGTTGAGGAAAATTATATTAAAGGAGTTCAAGAGGGAAGATACAGAAAATGGTATGATAATGGACAATTAGAAGCAGAAGGAACTTATGAAAGGAATTACTTAGAAGGAACATTTATAACATATTATAAAAATGGAAAGCTAAAATCTAAAGGAGAATTAAAAAAATTTTTAGAAGATGGAACTTGGCTTGAATATGATGAAAAAGGGCATGGAGTAAAAAAAGTATATGAAAAGGGAAAAGTAATAAATGAAAGTCCAATAGTGAAGAAAAAAATAATTAAAAGTAAAGAAAAAGAAGAATTAGAACTTTAAAAATAATAGGGGGCTTGTATGAAAGAAAAATCTTTAGATTTTTTCTTTCATCAAGACCAAGGGGGGTGTGGGTACTCCCACTATAAAGGAGTGGAATAGATGGATATTATAAATACAGATGGAACTTTTAGAAGATACTATAAGAACAGCAACCTTAAAGAGAGAGGTAAATATATAAATAATGAATATGATGGAGAAATAATAAATTATCTTCCAGATGGACAAATTTGTCAAAAAAGATATTTTAATAAAGGAATTTTAGAAACAATTATATCTTATAAAAATAATGATGAACTTGTACTTAATAATGAAGATATATTAGAAAATGTATTTATTTTAAGGAATAAAGGAAAAAATGATAAGTTAAGAGCATTTCCAAGTTCTCTTTTTAAGGAAATAGATTTTATTCCTACTTATTACAAAAATGAAAATTTTATAGGAGAGCTTTTATTGAAAATATGGGGAGATAATTGTTTATGGCTAATATTTTTAGTTGATGATAGAAAAGTTATTAAGATAGTAGTTTATAGAGATAAAAATGGATTTTATGCTCCTAAAAAAACAAAATTTGATTTTTCAGATAAAGATTTATGGACTGGAAGGTTTAAAATTAATGTATTACAAGCAAAAACTAATACTAGGTTATTAAAGCCTGTATATGTTGATAATATTGAAATACTTGATTAGTTAATGCTAAAATTGTAAAATAAGGAGGAGAAAGTATGATACTAAAAAGATTGAGATATGCTTTATTATGTAGTATAATATTAATAGGGAGTAAAGCTTATGGTTTAACTGTCTATGACCCAGCAAACCATCAGGCTAATATGCAACAATATCAAGTTGCAATACAACAAGAAATTCAGATGTATAAAACTTTAGTAGAGAATATATTACATACTCAAAATCAAATACAACAGCTCCAAAATGACGCAACTAACCTTGCAAGTATAGGAGCAGGAATAATAGGAGAAGAAAATCAGGCATTAGTTCAAACAGTACTTGATTTAAAGAGTATTTATGACAATACTGATTCTATTATACGTAATACTAAGACATTTGAAGCTAACTATAATGATTTATTTCTTAACTTTGATGAGTATAAGAATTTAAATCACGAACAACTTGATAGAGAAGCTACAAGAGTAGTTAAGCAGATAAATAATAACTTATTAACAAGTATAAAACTTGCTAATAAGTCTAATGAAAATATGGAAAGAGAAAGAACTAGATTAAATACATTTACAACTGGAACATCAAATCTTTCAGGAAACCTTCAAACACAACAAGCTATTAAATCTGTAAATGAAGATATGTCTAATAAACTATCAAGACTTGAAATGTTGATGGCTGAAGATGTAAGAATGAAAGCACTTGAAAAGCAACAAGAAATAACTTTTGAGGAAATTAATAAAGAAAGATTATATAAATCAAGAGGTATAGGGAAATATAAAAAAGAATATTTTTAGGAGGAAATAATGAAAAAGTTATTATTAATGACATTTTTAGTAGGATTACTAGCAAGTTGTGGAGGAGTAGAATTAACACCATTAGAAAAAAAACAAGAGATAGCAAAAAAAGCAATATTTGAAGGAAATAAGGAAGCAAAAGCAGAATTAGATAAGATATTACAAGAGTTAAAAGAAAAAGCAGATAGTGGAAAAGCAAGAGAGGAATTAAAAGAATGGAAAGAAGTAATATCAAAAGAAAGTTTAAATAAATCAAGAGGTGTAGGAAAATATCAGAAGGTAAAATTTTAGGGAGAAAATAAATTATGAGTTCAGGTTTAACAAGATTGATGGAGGATTTAGGATTAAAAAATTTTGATGAACTTAATGAATTTTTAAATAATCCTAAAAATTTAGATAATCCTATTGTAAAAGGATATCAAGAGTTGAAAAAATATATAAAAGAGCAAGAAGAATTAGAAAGATTATCTCCTGAAGAAATAAAAGAAAGATTTGGAATAGTAGATGAAGGAGATATAGTTAGTCAAGAGGATTTAGAAGGATAAATATGGAAAAAAGCACTTATAATGTAGTTGAATATGAAAAAAATAAAAAAATAAAACAAGAAAATTGGGAAATGGCAATAGGTTTAAATGAAGTTGACGGATTAAAACCTTCAAAATATTTAAAAGAACTTATAAATGATTCATTGGAGGGAAAAACAACCTATTCAGAGATAGAAACTAAATTACATAATTATTATAAATTACAAGATATTACTAAACAAGAGATTAAAGATAATAAAGAATGTGACATAGTATCTACAAGAATAGCAGAAATCTTAGAAGATGGAAGCTTTACTTTTAGTCCAATTTATTTAAAGAGCATTCATAGAAGGCTTTTTGAGAATATATTTGAAGGAGAATTAGAAGGTTGGGCTGGAAAGTTTAGAGAAATAAACATAACTAAAAAAGAGCCAATATTAGATGGAGATACAGTAACTTATGCTAATCATTTTGATATTTTAGATTATTTAAAATATGATTTTGAAGAAGAAAAATCAAAAGATTATACTAAACTATCTCAAGAACAACAAGTTCAAAGAATAGCAAAATTTACATCAGCTATTTGGCAAACACACCCATTTAGAGAAGGAAATACTAGAACAACAGCAGTATTCATAGAAAAATATCTTAGAACAAAAGGATATGATGTGAATAATGAATTGTTTAAAGAAAACTCTATATATTTTAGAAATGCCTTGGTTTTATCAAATTATACTAACATTTCTAAGGGAATTAATAGTAATTATGAGTATCTTTATTCATTTTTTAAAAAATTACTTATTGATAGAGAAATAAAATTAGAAAAAATGAATGTTTCTCAAAAGAAAAAAGTAATAAGAAAATCTAAAGATAAAGAAGAAGATCTTGAGTTATAAGTTGCAAGGGACAGATTTGTCCCCTGCAAAATAAAATAAATTAGAGAGAGCTATATTGATTATAAATAATTGATATAGCTTTTTTATTTGCAAAAAATAAGGAGGAACAATGGATTTAACAACCATTTTAGATGAGTTAGTTAGAGAATTAGGAAAGATTCCTACTAGACTTACAGATATAGTTATAGCTTTTATACCACTTTTTATGATGATAGAAGTGGTTTACCAACTTGGTTGGAAAGAAAAATATACAGATGTATTATCAGTTATTAAAGATAATTTAAAGTTATATTGTTGGTTATATTTTTTTGCTATTAATTATACTGAAATACGAGATAGCATGAATAGTAGCATGATATGGTTAGCAAATAAAGCGACAGGAATGCCAATGAAAGATATAGCAGGATTGCCATCAGCTATTTTAAAAAATGGGTACATAGAAATTGATAAAATATGGGATTTAATGCAAGGAATATCATTTGAAACTTTAGGATATTTTTTTCTATGGCTTTTTGGAATAATTATATTATCTTTATTTGCAATACAGATATTTTTAGCATATTTAGAGTATGCTTTAGTAGTAAATATAGCAATTATTTTTCTTCCACTATCAGTTTGGGCAAAAACTTCAGATTGGGGAAATAAAGTATATCCTATAATTTTTTCTCAAAATATAAAAATATTTGTTTTAACAGTAGTAACTAATTTTACAGTTTTATACTTAAATAAAGTTTTGGAAATATCAGATTTTTTAGGTGGGATAAGTTATGTAGCTTCATTGGCAGGACTTGTATATATTAATTATAAAGTGCCAGAAATGGTAGGAGGAATGTTTAGTGGGACACCAGCCACAGGAGGAGCAAATCCAGTAACAGTAGGAGCGATAGCAGGAGGAATAGCTGGAGCAGTTGGAGGAGGTCTAGGAGCTGGTTTAAAAACAGCAGGACAGAAAGTTTGGGGAGCTTATAAAAATAGGAAATCTTCAAAAACAGCAACTGAAACATTAGCAAATAATGTTCCTCAATTACCAAGTAATAAAGAATAGGTGGTAATAATGAAAAAATATTTTATATTATTTCTACTAATTTTTATATTTGTAACACAAAAATATCCAAGAGATATTGGATATCCTAAAATATATGGGAAACCTATATATACAATTCAAGAAATTGGAAATGTAAAAAATATAAAGTTATATAATCCAGTAAATTTTTTCAAGATAAATAAGAATTTAAAGAAAAAAACATTTTCAAGTTACATGTTTTATAACATTGTTTTATTAGGAACAGCACCTATGTGTTTGTTCTTAGCCTTGAATGTGAGGGAAAAAAATAAAGATGTATATGGAAATGCCAGATTTGCAAATAGAGAAGAAGTAAAAAAAATGAAATTGAAAAATAAAAAAGGTGTAGTTTTAGGGAAATTGAAAGGGAAAATATTAAGAAGTATAGATGTTTTCCATATAATTATTATGGCTTCTACTAGAATGGGTAAAGGTATAAATAATGTATTAACCACTCTTTTTGATTGGGAGGATTCAGTAATAGTAAATGATATTAAAGGAGAATGTTGGGAAAAAACTTCAGGATATAGAGCAAAGGTATTAAAGCAAAATGTAATGATGTTTGATCCTACTTCTGAAGAGCCAACTTGGACATTTAATCCTTTAGACGAAATAAGATTAAAGACTAAAAATGAACTAGAAGATGTTACTTTAATAGTTCAAACCTTACTTGATGATGGGCTAACTAAGAGCGACCCATATTGGATAGAGTCAGCTATTAATATAGTGAAAGCAGTTGTTCTTCATTTAAAGTATATTAAAAATAATGCAAGTTTATCAGATGTAATAGATTTTTTATCAAGAACTACTTTTGATGAAGATATAAAGGAAATTTTAGGTATAATTACTGATGAAGATGGAAATGATGAGATAACAGAGAATACATTTGAACATGTACAAGATGATACATTTTTAAAAATATATGGAACTAATCAAAAATTACACCCTATTGTAGAACGTTTTTTTGGGCAATATTATAGAACACCAAGCAAAACAAGGGGAAGTACTATGGCAGTTGCTCAATCTAAGTTAGGAATATTTTTAGATCCCAAAATAAGAGCTAATACTCAAACATCTTCTTTTACTATAAAAGAATTAAAAGAGAAAAAGACAAGTTTATATTTAGTTACTCCTCCATCAGCACAAAAGATGACACGTCCATTAACTAGATTAATATATTCTTTAGGAGTATATCAATTAACACCAAGAATGAAGTTCAATCATAAAGAAAAAACATTTTTAGAGAGAACTTTAGGAAGAGTAAAAAAGAAAATAGAAAATTTTATTTTTGTTAGTAAATCTAAAAATAGAATATTATTTTTAATAGATGAGTTCCCTGTTTTGGGGAAATTATCAATAATAGAAGAGGCAGTAGCTTATGTTGCTGGATATGGAATTAAAATGATGTTGATTTGTCAATCTATTAAGCAATTAAGAGCAATATATGGTAAAGATAGCTCTATTATGGAGAATATGGGTATAAAAGTCTTTATGACACCTAATGATGAAGATACTCCAGAAATGCTATCTAAGATGTTAGGAAATAAAACTGAAATTATAAAAACAAGTAGTAGAAAAGGAATAGATGTAGAGAGAAGTTATAGTACTTCTATTGTAGCAAGTCCTTTAATGACTCCAGCACAGATTTCAAATTTACCATATGAGAAAATCTTCATTAGGATTGTAGGATTTCCATTTATAATGGGAGAAAAAATATTTTACTATGACGATAGAGCTTTTAGAGATAAAGAAAACTATGCACCACCTACATATCAAGGAAAAGAAGTAAAAGTAGAAAAAGAAGCAAAATATGAAGAGGAGAATTTAGAAATATTTAATGAAAATGAAGGGGAAAAAGATATTATAAAAGCTATGGAAAAAGCTAAAAACTCATGGAATTTTGATTAATAAAGGAGAAAGAATAGAATGAATGAAGTACAAAGAAAAACAAAGTTAGAAATAAAAAGAGAACAGTTGCTAAAAATTGAAGAGCAGAAAAAACAAGCTCAACAAGAAATTAAGGAATTAGAAAAGAAAGAAGAAAGAAAAAGAAATAATAATAATATTTTAGCATTTAATTTAGCCTATGATGGCGAGAAAGCTGTCTTAAATCCATTTTTATTTAGTGGATTAGCAAAATATATAGAAGCTATGTCAGACAGTGAAATAGAAGGTTTAATAGAGGAAGGAAAGAAAATAATAAAACTATCTAAATCAGGAAAACCTATTTTAATAGAAAAAGAGGTAATAGAAAGTGAACAACAGTAGAATAGATGTTGCAAATAAGACAATTATAAAAATATTTAAAGATTTAGAGATATATGATTATTTAAGTGATGATACGATTACTGAAATAATGATAAATACAGACAGGAAAGTCTGGATAAAGAAACTTGGAGAAGGATTTATAGATACTAATAAATTAGCTGATAATAATAAGACTATGAATATATTAAAAATATTGGCAACTTTAAATGAATTATCTTTAAATGAAGAAAACCCAAGATTATCAGCAGAACTAATTTATAAATTAACAGATGAAGAGAAATATAAAAAAGCAAGACTTGAAGGATTAATACCTCCAGTTGTTGCTAATCCTAAATTTAACATTAGAAAAAAAATTCCAGTAACTAAAAGATTAGAAGATTATTTAAAAGATAAATTTATTACTCAAGAACAATATGATTATTTTATTCAAGCAGTAAAAGATAAAAAAAATATTCTAATAGTAGGTGGAACAGATACAGGGAAAACTACCTTTGCTAATGCTCTTTTAGGGATAATGGATAGCCTGAATGAAAGACTAATTATAGTAGAGGAAGTAGAAGAATTACAAACAAAAGCTCAAAATGTAGATAGAATAACAATAACTGAAGGTGTTTTTAGCTCAACAGAAGCTTTAAAATCTTGTATGAGATTATCTCCAGAAAGAATTATCTTTGGGGAGGTTAGAGGAGCAGAAAGTTATGATTTACTTGGAGCATTTAACTCTGGACACTCTGGAGGACTAAGTACTATTCATGCTAATGATGGACAAGGAGGATTGAAAAAACTTGAAATGTATAATCAACTAGCTTGTCAAAAACCTATGAGTGAATTTATAGTATTAGGAATAAACATTTTAATTACATTAAAAATGGAAAATTATAAAAGATATTTAGATGAAATAGTAGAACTAGATGGTTATAATCCTACAACTCATATGTATGAACTAAAAACAATTTATAAAAGAAAATAGGAGGCAAATATGAATACTAAAATGCCACTTTATCGAGGTATGACAATAGATAAAACTGTAAGAGGATTACCTAGAAATATATTTTATTCATTATGTATGGCAGGAATTATTTCTGTTGCAGTATTTAATAATATTTATATACTAATTCCTTTTTTATTAATATATTTCATTTTAAGGACAATTAATAAAAAAGATAGCAAAATGCTTGAAAACTTCATAAGAAGAAGTTTAAAGAAATACATTAGTTATTAGGAGGCTTTATGGAAATCATTATAATAGTAATTCTTCTAACAAGTATTGCTTTTTATATAAAAATGGAGAAAGAATATGACCCAGAAAATAAAGATAGATTGATAGATTATACAGTATGGGGAACTCCAAATAGTAAATCTCAATTAATTCAAAATAAGAATAATTCAATAATGAAAATTTTAAGATTCAAGGGATTTGATTATGAGAGTTCAACTCCAGCAGAACTTGATTATTTAAGAGCAAATATTAATAATATTCTGAAAAGATTAGATGAAGGATATGTATTACAAGTAGAGGCAAGAAGAAAAAGAGTAACCGAATATCCTAATAGTACTTTCAAAGAGAAATTATTACAACAAATGGATAATATAAGAAAAAAGAAAGTAATGAGTGGAATTTATTTTGAAAGTGAATATTATTTAATAATTACTTATTTTTTGCCAAATAAAAAGCAAAGTAAGTTGAATAACTTAATATATAAAGAAAAAAAAGATATAGAAATATATAACTTAGAGGAAGAAAAATTTTTAAAAACAGTTGATGATATAAAATTAGGATTAAAGGATTTTGTTTCACAAATTGAAGATATGAATATAGATGAAATGCTTACTTTTTTACATAGCTCATGTAGTTTAAAAGACCACTATGTAAAAAGTATGGGGGACTTGGTAGAATTGGATAGTTATATCTCTGATACAACTATTACAGTTGGAGAAACATTAAAATTAAATGGAACTCATTATGTAGGTTTAATATCATTACTATCTTATCCAGATGAAACATGGACAGGAATGTTTGATATTATAAATAAATTAAGTATTGAATATAAATGGACTATGAGATTTATATTTCAAGATGATAATAAAGCTGTTGTAGAAGGTAAAGATAGGGCAAAACATTTTCATAATGAAAAGAAAGGAATATTAGCAGGAATATTAGAGCGTAAATTAGAAGTCCATGCTGAAGAGTCAAGAGAAAAAGAATTAAGAGAAGAAGAATGTAATAACTATGTATTAGATATAGAAAATGGAGCAGTAAAATCAGGATATTATACCTTTGTTTTAACTCTAATTAATGAAGATAAAAGAAAATTAGAAGATGATATGAAGCTAATTGAAAAAGAAATTAATAAATTAGGGTTTACAACAGTTCAAGAGAAAGTAAATTCATTAGAAGTATTTGTATCTACATTAGCAGGAAATGTTGAATATAATATTAGACGTCCAATATTACATACTGGAAATTATATAGATTTAATTCCTTTAGGAGCTGATTGGGACGGAGATAAGATAAATAAACATTTTAATCAAGAAGCTCTTTTATATGCAGAAAGTGGATTAGGGAGTAGTTTTAAGTTTAATTTACATATAGGAGATATAGGGCATACTTTAATACTCGGACCAACTGGAGCAGGAAAATCTGTTTTATTAGCAACATTAGCTTATCAATGGAGAAAATATAAGGATAATCAAGTTATTATATTTGATAAAGACTCATCTTCTAGGGTTTTAACAGCAGGAGTTGGGGGGAAATTCTTTGATATAGGAGTGGACCAAATAGCTTTTCAACCTTTAAAAAATATAGATGATGAAAGAGAATTAGAATGGGCATATGATTGGCTACTTGATATTTTAGTCGCAGAAGGATTGGAGATTCAATCAGAACATAAAAAATCCTTACTTCAAAGTTTAAAATTAGTTGCTAGTATGGATAAAGAAGATAGAACAATTACTCAATTATTATTACAAGAACAAAATAAAGACATTAGAAATATCTTAGAAAGATATACAAATGGAGATAATGGAGTATATGGAAGATATTTTGATAATAATTATGATGATTTTAATGCAGTAAATACTTGGCAAGTTTTTGAAATGGGAGCTTTATTTAATACAAAGATTATGCAACCAATGTTAAGTTATTTATTTCATAAACTAGAAATAGAAATGTTTAATGGGAAAAAAACACTTTTGGTATTAGATGAATGTTGGTTGATGTTACAAAATGGAATTTTTTCTTCAAAAATGTTAGAGTGGTTAAAAACATTGAGAAAGAAAAATGTTTCAGTAGTTTTTGCTACACAACAATTATCAGATATAGTTAAATCTTCAATTAAAGAGGCAATATTTGAGTCTTGTTTAACAAAAGTGTATCTTCCTAATAAAGAAGCTTTAAGTTCTGATTTGTTTAAAGATATATATAAAGAATTTGGATTGAATGATACAGAACTTCATATAATAAAAAATGGAAAAATGAAGAGAGATTATTATTACAAGTCGCAAAAAGGAGGAAAACTCTTTAGATTAAATCTAAATGAATTGGAATTAGCCTATGTAGGAGCTTCTACTCCAGATGAACAAAATAAATGTAAAGAAATATTAAAAGAAGTTGTAATTACTGATGAGTTTAATAAAAAATGGCAAGAATACAAGCAGGTATCATATGAAGAGTATTAGGATATTAATAAAAATAATTATTGTAATAACCATAGGAATATTATATTTCAGAGAAAATTATACTATAAATGTATCTCCATCTATCCCAATGGGAATATATAAGAAAATAAAAATAGAAGAAGATTTAAAAATTGGAGATACAGTACTGATAGATATACCTAAAGATATAAGAGAATATATGACTAAAAGAGGATATATTAATGATGATATACATTATTTAATAAAGAAAATAGGAGCAACTTCTAAGGATAAAGTAGAAGTAATAGATAATAAGCTTTATATAAATAATAGAATAGTGAGAGAAATTCCTTTAAAAGATAGTATTGGAAGGCAATTAATTCCAGCTCGAAGAGTACAACCTAAAGAAAATGAGTTTTTTTTACTAGGAGATACTAATAACTCTTTTGATGGGAGATATTACGGGACAATCAATAAAAAATTTATTAAGTATAAAGCTAAAGAAGTTTACTTATTTGAAAATACAAGAAAAATAGTTAGAGAATTAAAGAAGGAGCTGAAAGAAAATGAAGAAAATACTACTATTGGGAGCAATTATAATATTAACGCAAATAGCACAAGCAAATACTAAAACTTTAACATTAAGAAACTTAGAAAGCGATATGCACTATCAGTTGAAAGAAAACTCAATATATCTTGAAAAATTAACAGATGAAGAGGGATTTTTAGATTATTATGATAGGAAAGTAACTTTAGATTATTTATTTGGAGATAAAGAGCATTATGATGAAAAAGGAATTGGAGTTTTTACTAATTTAAATCCAGATATAGCTTTAAAAATAACTGGTATTACTAGTAAGAAGAAAGATATAGAAAGTGATATAGTAGGATTCCAATTAGGATATAAAGATACAGATGGTTTTATGCTATTTGATAGTTATAGTTCATATTTAATGACAGCTAATTATTATTCTAATAAGTATAAAGCAATAGAAACAGAAGATTATCTAATAAACTTATCTACACAAACAGGAAGAATAATTGATATTTCAGAGAATACTTTTGCTGATGTTTATTTAACGGCAGGAGCTGGATTTTATTACTTTGGTAAAGGACAAGATATGAATACTGAAATAAAAAAAGATAGTGGATTCATGGGTAATATAGGACTTGGAATGACATATAATATGAGCTTTTATGATTTTAAAAGTTATATTGGTGGAGAATATATGTTCAATTATTTAGAAAATATAAAATCAACTCCATTAATGGAAGAGTTGGATAAAAATTATATAGGATTAGTTGCAGGATTAGACTATATAATCAATGAAAGATTAGCTATAAACACTAAATATACAGTAAATAAATTAGGTAATGATATTCAACATACTACAAGTATAGGATTTACATTTTTATTTTAAATAAATTTAATTTATTTTAAAGAATCTGTTAACTTGAAATGAAAAAGAGGGAACAGATATGGAAATTGGTAATTAAATAATTTGTCTAAATCAATTTTTCTAAAAAATTGTATCACAAAAAAACATAGTTGTCTATGTCTTTAAAAAAATA